>JBLIKA010000029.1:0-30404 GCA_047637355.1 Glaciecola sp.
ATGGTCCTAAAGGTGCGATCATTTTGCAAGATATTGAGGCGGCACAAAAAACAAATGTTCAATCGAGCTCTCAATTTGAGAAGAGCCTTCAGCCTGAAAAGAGCCTTCAGCCTGAAAAGAGCCTTCAACCTGAAACGGTTTCACAGCCCAAAGCTATCACAGAGACTAAACCTACGCCGGCTGAAATGATGCGCCAAGCAATCTCTGCCAATGTGAGTCGTTCCAAGCGCGAAATCCCTCACTACTATCTGCAACTTGATGTTGTACTAAATAAGGCACTTGACTGCTTAAGTATCCACAATGCAGATTTACCTCCAAACAAGCGAGTATTAGTTAATGCCTTGGTTTATTGTGCTATCGCTCGGTCGCTAACCGCCTTTCCTGCTTTTAATGGATTTTATAACGACGGTCACTATCACGCATCAGAAGAAGTACATTTAGGAAACGCTATTAGTTTACGTACTGGTGGACTCATTATCGCATCTATCCATAATGCACATCGCCTAGGTGCAATTGAGTTAATGGATAAGATCACAGACCAAGTGACCCGAGCGAGAGAAGGCGGATTAAGGATGTCCGAGGTACAAGATGCCACTGTGACGGTATCCAATCTCGGTGATAGAGGTTCAGACAGTATTCAAAGTATTATTTTCCCACCTCAAGTTGCTATTTTTGGTATTGGCAAACCACGAAAAATGCCTTGGATAATAGACGATGAGATTGTTGGTGCCACCATCGTTAACATTAGCTTAGCAGCAGATCATAGGGTTAGTGATGGTCATTCGGGCGCTCGCCTGCTTAACAAAATCAATAAATTACTACAAACCCCAGAGAAGTTAATATGAATAAAAAATTAGCATTACAAACACTCATCTGCCGCCTCATTTTGGACATTGCACCTGAGGTTAATATCCAGTCACTCGACCCTAATGAAGACCTTAGAGAAGAACTCGATTTGGACTCTATCGATTTCATGAAACTGCTGGAAGCTGTCTCTTTGGAAACGAGTATTACGATATCAGAAAGTGATTATGACAAGGTGCAATCGCTGCAGTCGATGGTTAATTACATTGAAACCAGAACCTAGAAAGTCGCCACATAGCCTGCTTGTATAAAGCAATCTTGTATTTTACCGAGGTAAATATTTTTTATGCTTAAAAACGTTGTAATACAACCGAAGTAAAATAAAAGAGTAATCATCTTACCTATTAACATAGTTATGTAAGGGAAAATAAATGAGCAATATATATGGTTTTAGTGCTTACTCACCTGCTCAAATAGCTGCACAAGTTGACAAAATCGGCGTCGCAAAAGCCAAACTTCCACTACTATCATTGGTGATGCTCGGACTATTAGCTGGCGCATTTATTGGAATTGGCGGAATGTTATATGCTCTAGTTAAGTCTGACCTTACCTTAAGTTTTGCTACCGCTCAATTAGTCGGGGGCTTGGCATTTTCTCTTGGACTTATATTAGTTGTTGTGGCGGGAGCAGAACTGTTTACCGGGAATAACTTAATTGTCATCGCATGGGCCGATAAGAAAATTTCTTTGTATGAGCTTTTCCGAAACTGGACTGTCGTTTGTATAGCCAATCTGATCGGTGCAGTGAGTATGGCTATACTTGTTTTCTTGTCGGGACACTTACTCATGAACGAGGGCTTAATAGCACAGCAATACATTCATATTGTGGAAACAAAAATCGCTTTATCCAATACAGAAGGCTTTTTCAGAGGCGTTTTATGCAATGTTTTAGTCTGTCTGGCAGTTTGGATGGCTTTGGCTGGAAAAACCGTCACAGACAAAGTCATTGCTATCATATTTCCGGTTACCGGATTTGTTGCCGCAGGATTTGAGCATAGTGTAGCGAACATGTATTTTTATCCCGTCGCTTGGTTAATTCAATATTTTGCTGTCGTGGAAACGAGTGAGCATTTGATCACATCTTATGATTTTATAAGAAACCTTTTCTTCGTCATTTTAGGTAATCTGCTCGGTGGTAGTGTATTCGTTGGGCTGGTGTATCACCTGATTTATCAACGAAATAACAACACAACCTAAGTCATAATTTAATTGTCGCTGAGTCATCTCTCGAGAAGCACAGAGAAAATCAATGCTCCTTAGTTGTGGGTATTTCAATTCTGCATCTGCATAAAATCTATATGGACAACTTTAAATAAACTTCACAATATTGATAAGCGTCAATTTATTATGTCCATTATCTACTTTAATAGTAGCTTGGTGATTAATACGTAGGGCTGGTTATGAGTCAAACTCAAGTTAATAGCATATGTCCATTTTGCGGAGTAGGTTGTGGCATGGGTCTTGTGGTCAACGAGGGCTGTATAAATGCTGTAAAACCACTTAGTAAACATCCCATAAGCCAAGGAAAATTGTGCGCCAAAGGTTGGAACACTCCATTTGGGATCAGCAAGCACAATAGAATAACTCAACCTTTAATGAAAAAGGATGGTGTGTTTGAAGTTGTTGGTTGGCAAGAGGCATTGACCTACGTTGCACAAAATCTGCAAAAATGTATTAGTGAAAGTGGCTCTCAAAGTGTCGGCGTGATTAGCAGCGCTAGAGCAACAAATGAAGATAATTACGCGGCCCAAAAGTTTGCTAGGGCCGTATTAAAAACTAATAACATTGATCATTGTGCCCGAATTTGTCATAGCCCGTCGGTTGTGGGTCTGAAGCAAACCTTGGGCTCAGGAGCAATGACAAACAGCATCGATGATGTGGCCAAAGCCGACGTCATTTTGATAATTGGCGCAGATTCCACCGAGAATCATGCCATTATTGGTGGTCATATTATGCAAGCGAAACTTCGTGGTGCTAAACTTATTGTAGTTGATCCTCGGCAAACTCGTCTCGCTCAAATTGCCGATTTGCATCTGCAACTTAACATTGGAAGCAATATTGCGCTGTTGAATGGTTTACTGAATATCATTTTTCAGCACAATTGGCAAAATGACGATTTTCTTGCGCGCCGCTGTGAAGGCACCGATGCTCTCAAGAAGCAGGTTGCTGACTATCCGCTGGACAAAGTCGAAGAACTGACTGGGATAGAAGGTCAAAAATTAGTAGAGGCAGCTAAATTATATAGCCAAGCAAATGCCGCATTTCTTGCATACGGAATGGGAATTACACAATTCATTAGTGGCACAAATAACGTTATCGCAGTATCTAACCTAGCACTTGTGTGCGGTCAAATCGGTAGGGAAGGTACGGGCATTAATCCATTACGTGGACAAAATAACGTGCAAGGCGCTTGTGATATGGGCAGTTTGCCTAACGTGTATCCAGATTATCAAAGTGCAGCTGACAAAAAAGTACGTGAAAAATTTAGTCATGCTTGGAATACAACGGTTGCACAAGCGCCAGGATTAACTTCGTTAGGAATGAGCAATCAGGCACGAAATGGAAAATTCAGAGGACTCATTATTTGTGGTGAAGACCCGATTGTGACCGACCCAGATCGCAATAAGGTTGAAGCGAGCATGCGCGCGATGGACTTATTAGTCGTTGTTGAACTGTTTATGACAGAAACTGCGAAAATGGCGGATATTGTGCTGCCCGCGGCTAGTTTTGCTGAAAAAGACGGAACGTTTACAAACTGTGAGCGCCGCGTTCAATTAATCCATAAAGCGATTGAACCGCCGGGTGAAGCTAAGGCTGATTGGCAAATATTGTCCGAAATAGCTAAAAAAATGGACTTAGGTGGGTTGATGAACTGGCAGACAAGTGAGCAAATATTTGATGAAATGGCTCAGTTAACTAGCTCGTTTAGTGGTATGACTTATTCTCTTTTAGCTAAGAAAAACGGAATACAGTGGCCATGCAATGCTGAGCATCCAAAGGGCAGTCGTTGGCTGCATACAACCACGTTCCCAATAGGAAAAGGTAAACTTATTCCTGTTGATCACGTGCCAACGAATGAGCAACCTGACGCCTACTATCCTTTTTGGTTTACTACAACACGATTACATTATCATTATGGGTGCGGTTCCATGACTCGCCAATCTCCTTTACTCGAGAGAGAAACGCCAAATGGACTTTTGTATATTCATCCTCAAGACGCCTTGGATCTGGGCTTGAAAAACCATCAAGCGGTAACTGTTTCATCTAGACGTGGTTATCTCGAAACTCGTATTGTATTAAGCAATGAGCTGGTACCGGGTTTATTGAGCATGCCTTATCATTTCAAAGAAGCGCCTTCTAATATGCTAACAAATGATGCAATGGACCCTACCACTGAAATGCCAGAGCTAAAGGTTTGTGCAGTTAATATTGTCCCTCTGCCCAAAAATCAATCGCCATGCCCATCTTCTATATCGACTGATATTGAAGACTGGGTGATTCAATAAGCACAAGGAATATATATGCTAAACGATATCTATTTACTCAAAGATTTAAGTATATTAAACGCTCATCTTGCTCAGCATTATTCAGTTGTACGACTTGCAAAAGATACCGATGGTGAGGTGACTTGGACCGAACAAGCAGGGGCAACCAATACGCCTTTGTTCGGCCATGCGAATTTACCTCTTACGTCTCCCAAGGCCTTCTTTTTTCCAGAACAAGAATCGTTATATAAGTTTGATGGTAAAACCTTTGAGACCATACACCCTAAAGTGAAACCAATCGTCCTATTTGGCGTTCAGGCTTGCGATTTAACCGCAATTGCATACCAAGACCAATTTTTCAAACACGACCCTTATTACCAAACAAGGCGCGATAGTGTTTTGCTGGTTGGCATAGACTGCGAGGCACCCTGCAAAAACGGTTTCTGTGCTGAAGTTAATGCCGGACCGCATGTTAACAGTGCCACTGCGGATTTAATTTTAAGTCGTTTGAAAATGGATGACAGAACGAATACATCAGAGTGGCTTATCGTTGCATCAAGCGAAAAAGGGGTTAATAGCCTACGCGATCTTGCACTGGAAAAAGCAGATGAAGCGCATCTTAAATTGAGAACTAAATTAGGCGATCAAGTACGTTCTCAGTTTGCTGATTTTAGTTATATTACAAATGCAATTGAGTATTTAAACGACAAGTCAATTCCTGCACAGTTATGGGAAGAACTGAGTGTTAGATGCCTGAGTTGTTCAGGTTGTACCAATCTATGTCCCACTTGCTCTTGTTACAGTACTTTTGAGGTGATTGAAGCTGAGCCGATTAGTAATACATTGGAATTTGAAACCGTAAGATGTTGGGATTCATGTTTGTTTGAATCATTTCAGCGTGAAGCTAGCGACCACAATCCAAGTCATAAAGCAGCTCAAAGAGTAGAGCGGTTTTGGTTTCACAAGTTTTCGGATGAATATCTTCCTGAATTTGAGCGACATGGTTGCGTCGGGTGTGGGCGTTGTGAACAGACCTGTCCAGGCACAATTGGTGTTCATTCAGTGATGAAAAGGATTGATGAAGTATGTTGCAACTAACCCCCCAAACAATTCGAATAGTCGATTTTTATGATGATGGAACCGACTCTCGGCATTTTACTTTTGAGCCAATAGGCTTTGCATTCGAGAGCCCGATAGCCATTGGTCAGTTTTTTATGTTGACGGTGCCTAGCAGAGGACTTGCGCCATTTACTTACACATCACTCCCTGATGAACAGGGCCGTTTTAATGCTCTTATTAGAAAGGTAGGCAAGTTAACCGACCAATTATTCACCTGTAAAAAGGGTGATCTGTTGGGTTATAACGGACCTTATGGTAATGGTTGGCCGACGGCTGAAATAAACCAAAAAGAGGTATTAATTGTGGCGGGTGGTTGCGGTTTAGCGCCAGTGACAACTGCTATCGATTATTTAATAGATCAAGGTCGAGCTAATTCGGTCACACTTTTATATGCGTCACGTGATCAAGAGTCACAGGTACTGAAGCAGGAAAGAGAGCGTTGGCAGTCGGAAATTAACGTGTATGAGACACTCGATGTTCAAGGTGACAAGGACCATTCAGGATTACCGACTGAACATCTTTCTGCGGTTATAAATAAGATAGATCACCATCCTGATATGTTACTCACTTGTGGGCCTGAAGCGATGATGAGTAATGTTGCAAAAATGGGTGTGGACTTAGGCTTCAAAACTACCGATATATGGCTGTCTATTGAACGCAGAATGCGCTGTGGCGTTGGCCTGTGTGGTCACTGTTACATTGGCAGTACTTACGCTTGTAAACAGGGGCCAACATATCGTTATGATGAATTTGTAGCACTTGAAAAGGCCAATACGGTAGCGCATTTATATCCTCAATATTTTCAATATTGTTAAAATTTGAAGCTGTAGCTTCGTAACAAACCTCTGCTCTTGTCCATACTTTAAATAGTAGCTGAAGATATTGATAGACATCAACAATTATAACCGGCTATTCGAGTAGTCTTAGGTACACTACTCGAGGATAAGGAAAGCTAATGGCTACAATTACGTTTCATGGCGCAGCACAAGAAGTAACAGGGTCCTGTCACATGGTTGAATCATCCAGTTTTGGGTGTATTTTGCTGGATTGTGGGATGCATCAGGGAGGGCACAATGTTGACCGAATTCAAAAAGAAGTTTTTGAGTTTAATCCAGAACAAATAGACGCTGTCATATTATCGCATGCCCATCTTGATCATAGCGGAATGCTTCCAAAACTAGTCAGTCAGGGATTTTCAGGTAACATTTATTGCTCAAGAGCGACAGTTGCTTTAATGGATATAATGCTAAAAGATTCGGCCGGCATTTACTTTGGCGATCTCAAAAGAGAAAACGTGCGCAGAGCTAGAAAAGGTAAAGCCCTGCTACTGCCAGAATATACTGAGGAAGATGTAGAAAATACACTTAAGCTCTGTAAAGGTATCGAATACAAAAAAGAAGTTGAAGTGTTGAATGGCTTAACTATTCAACTGCAAGATGCGGGGCACATACTTGGGTCGGCAATCGTAACGCTTTTTATTCATGAGCAGGGTTTGCGTAAAAAGCTAGTATTTTCGGGTGACTTAGGCAATAAAAATGCGGTGTTAATGAAAGACTTAAGCATTATCGAAGAGGCCGATATAGTGCTGTTGGAGAGCACTTACGGTGATCGTAATCACAAAAAAATTAAAGATACTTTAGAACAGTTGAGAACCATTTTAATCGACACGCAGGCACGTGGTGGCAATATTATGATACCTGCATTTGCAGTCGGTCGTACTCAGGAAATACTTTTCTACCTTGGTACTTTGTATAATGAGGGTCTTTTAAAAAACTGGCAAGTTGCGCTTGATAGCCCAATGGCGATTGAAGTGACACGAGTATACGACAAGTGGTTTCGTGCGTTGGATCAAGCCGAAATTCAATTAGCCAGCCCGGACGCCACTTCTATTTTGAAAGATTTCATTCCTAATTTATATTTGTCGGTTTCAGTTGAAGAATCAATTGCCATTAATCGTATTCAAAAAGGCGCAATTATTATCGCAGGCAGCGGAATGTGCACCGGTGGAAGAATTCGTCATCATTTTAAACAACGAATTTGGGACTCTCGAAATACGCTTATTTTCTGTGGTTACCAAGCTAATGGCACATTGGGACGATTACTCGTCGATGGTAAAAAGCACATTAAGATTTTTAATGATGATTTTGCCGTTAAAGCACAAATTGAAACTCTGGGTGGGTTTTCTGCTCACGCTGGGCAGGATCAACTGATGGAATGGTTAACAGGTTTTAAAAACAATCCATCAGTTGTACTAGTGCATGGAGAACCAAAGGCATTAGACGCGCTGTCAAACCGTATATGGCGAGACCTAAATATACAGGTGAGAGTACCTCATCGCGGTGATTCTATGGTTTTTTAAGTGCCTCTTCTTGGTATATTTGGTAATTTGGATAAACCGTATAGGGCCAAGGAGTGACTTTGTAATATGGCTGTATATAGGAAACCACATCTATTAATTCAGAGACCGTGAGCACGTCATTATAAATGGGCATCACGGAATCTCCATTTTCATCTAGGGTTGCCCATTGGGCGCCTCTCGATAATCTATGTGAGGGATTGATAATGCTAGTGACCAATTCTGCATACGTTTTCACTATTGCCGAATTCGAACCAAGTTCAATTGGAGGTTCATTCTCGCGTTCAATATTTTCATCATGAAAATCAGCGATGCTATGACAGTCGAGACATTGATACTTCAAAAACACACGCTTACCTACTTCAGGATCCCCCTTAGGTAAACTAAAGCCTCTTGGTGAATCGACTCCTTTATCACAACCAGTCAATACGAAAATACATGTTAGACCAAATAAAATAGCGCCTTTACTCATCCTAATATCCTCTCAAATCACTTGTAATGCGAAGGCAATGAATAGCTTTCAACGTTAGGTTATTACACCTAAGCTAAAATAAACCAAAAATCGAATCTAGTTTTGATTTGGGTCAATTTCCTCCGATTTTGCTTTGTTAATATAAAGTGACTTTGACAACAAACGGCCGTATGTGATTACGATTGTGATCGCCAACCCCCAAGGGATGAAAAACATGAGCAATTACAAAAAAATATTAGTCGCCATAGATATTAATGCAGATTATGAAAGCGTTATTCAGAAAGCACTGACAATTTGTCAGTCGGTGGACGATCTCAGTCTGGCATATATCCCGTTATCCTCAGTGTATATCCAACCCTATCTTTATGGAGCAGATTACAGCCAGATCGATGATTCTGATCGGATGGCTAGGGCTCAAAAAAAGTTAGATGAAATTGCGCATAAATTTGTTATCAAAAAGAACAATGTTTACCTAAAAGCCGGTGATCCAGCAGATGAAATACAGAACTTTGCGAATGAAATTCATGCCGACTTAATTGTGATCGGTACGCATGGTAGAAGTGGAATTAAATTGCTTCTGGGCTCAACTGCCAACGCAGTATTGCATGGCGTAAAACAGGATGTTCTTGCCGTTCGTGTACATGATGGAAAATAATTGGTGTTTGTAGAGGTATTCTAAATGGCAAATATTAGTCGCTTGCAGCTGGATGTTTTAAAACCTCATAAACCTAATGCTTATGATTTTGCTTTAGCACTTTCAGAATTAGACGCTTCATGGATAGTAGAAATTGAAGTCGTGGAAATTGATGAAAGCACTGAATCTATTAGCCTAGAGGTGACGGGTGTACATATTAATTTTAATAACCTACAGAACAAAATAAACGAATTAGGAGCAACCATACATAGCATTGACGCAGTCGAAGCAAATGGAGGGTCGTCAAATTAATAGTTTGGCGAAAACAGGGTGAAGGGATTAGTAAATCTTGTACGTTTAAGTCAATCTGAATCGATCATAAGACGTTATTTTGTGGTGAATGGATTCGATGGAGCACTCACCATGTTTGGCTTAATTCTAGGCTTTATGTTGAGCAAAGAAATTCAAGTGGGTAGTGTAATCAATGTCTGTTTGGGTGCGGCAATAGCGCTAAGTGTATCGGGTGTTAGTAGTGCTTATGTGAGTGAGCGTGCAGAACGAAAGTTTCTACTGCATAAACTAGAAGATGCGATGTTAAGTGACTTAAGTGATTCTTCGCATGCGCGCGCTGCTCAGCTTGTTCCCATTGTAGTCGCACTAGCAAATGGCTTGGCTCCTCTTATTATATCTTCGTTAATAATGATACCTCTCTGGCTAAATGAAGCGGGTTTTGCATGGGTTACTGCACCACTTTGGGCCAGCTTATGTGTTGCCGGACTATTATTATTTGCACTCGGTGTGGTACTCAGTGATATCACCGGTATTCCATGGTATTTGAGTGGCTTAAAGACACTGGCGATTGGGTTTTCTACAGCTTTTCTAATTTACTTTATTGTTGGATCCAGTTAGATGAATAGCACTAACGATCAAATTAACTGGCACACACTAACAACTCAAAATAGTCTTAATGTACTGAGTTCAAGCCTTAAAGGCTTAAGCAATTCTGAAGCCAAAAAAGCCTTGGCAATCTTTGGTGAAAACCAGCTTCCGGAGGCCAAGTCTGCTAGCATTGTCATGCTCTTTTTACGTCAGTTTAAAGAGATTATGACCATTATTTTATTAATCGCAGTTGCGATTTCAGGCGTGTTAGGTGAATTTACAGACGCATTAATAATTTTAATAATATTGATTTTAAACGCAACATTGAGCACATATCAAGAGTACAGAGCGCAGCAGGCTCTGTCAGCTTTAAAAAAGCTCGCTTCACCTCAAGTCAGGGTCAAACGTGACAATTGTGTCGTTATTATTCCCATACAAAAGCTAGTCCCTGGCGATATCGTCATGTTGGAGCAGGGTGATATCGTACCTGCTGACATTAGATTGTTAACTGTGCAAGGATTACAAATTGATGAGTCGACACTTACCGGAGAGTCGTTAGCGGTAAATAAGCAGACTGAGTTGATAGAGTTACCCGCCATTGCCCTAGGTGATAAAACCAATCTTGTTTTCAAAAGCAGCATCGTAACTTTGGGGAAAGCGAGTGGTGTTGTTTTTGCGACTGGAATTAAAACAGAAATTGGACGCATAGCCAATTTGCTAGTTCAGGAAAAACAGGCGAAAACGCCTTTACAATTGCGCCTTAGTTTATTTAGCAAACACCTGGTTTTGGCTATTTTATGTATTTGTATCATCGTGTTATTGGCTGGTGTTGCGCAAGGCCAACCTTTTATGACCATGCTACTAACTTCTCTGAGTTTGGCTGTTGCCGCTGTGCCCGAGGCTTTACCCGCAGTGATCACTATTTCACTTGCCCTTGGTGCAAGTAAGTTACTGAAGCAACAGGCTTTAATTAAAAATTTGCCAGCCGTTGAGACCTTGGGTGCGGTCACCTTTATATGTGCCGATAAAACAGGCACGTTAACTGAAAATAAAATGCTCGCCAATCAGGTTTTCGATGGCTGTGATTATGCATCTGTGTTGACTGAGGATCATTATTTACTGGCTGTCGGTATGGCGATCAGTAATGACGTTGAATTGCATAATGACCAAGCTATTGGCGAAGCTACCGAAGTTGCTTTATTTAATATGGCCGCTTTACACGGCTTTCATAAAAATGAATTGTTAGATACTTTGCCCTTGGTCAATACAATACCTTTTGATAGTAACCGTAAGCAGATGACAACTATTCATCAGCATGAAAATGGCTTTATTTCATTCACTAAAGGCGCTCCCGAGGGCATAGTAGCCAATTGCATAAAAAGCGAATACGGTACCCAAGGATGTGATTTTTGTGCACAAAGTATTCTTGAAAAAGTAGATGAACTGTCATCAAAGGGACAGCGAGTGTTAGCATTAGCAATGCGCAAATTAGCTTCGTTACCCAGCAGTCATGAATTAAGCAGCGTTGAATATCAGCTTACATTTTTGGGGTTGATTGCTATCTCCGATCCCATTCGAAGCGAAGTGCCCACGGCCGTTCAACATTGTATTAGCGCCGGCATAACACCGGTGATGATTACCGGAGATCATCAAGGTACTGCAATCGCAATAGCCAAAGAATTAGGATTGGGAAACGGACAAATCGTTTCTTTAAATGGCGATGAATTGCACGCATTATCCGATGATGACTTCGCTACACAGGTGACTAAAACTAATGTTTATACTCGTGTTACGCCTGAACAAAAATTAAAAATTGTTAGTGCACTTCAAAAACAAGGACATTTTGTTGCTATGACAGGTGATGGTGTGAATGATGCCCCGGCACTGCAACACGCTAATATTGGCATTGCCATGGGCAAAAAGGGAACGGATGTAGCAAGGGGCGCGGCTGATATGATTTTGCTAAATGATGACTTTTCAACCATCGTAAAAGCAGTCGCAGCCGGAAGGCGTATTTACGATAATATTCGTAAGTTTATCAAATATACGATGAGTTCTAATTCAGGTGAAATTTGGACTTTATTAATGGCGCCGATATTAGGTATGCCGATGCCACTCTTTCCTATCCATATATTATGGATAAATTTGGTAACAGACGGCCTACCAGGACTTGCCTTTAGTGCGGAGCCTGCTGAAAAAGGAGTGATGCAAAAAGCACCTCGTAAGCAGCAAGAAAGTATTTTTGCAAACGGTATGTGGCAACATATTCTTTGGGTTGGAATTTTAGTTGGTGTCCTGTGTTTAGGCACCTTATATTGGGCTCTTGATCAAAAGCTAGATTATTGGCAAACGATGGTTTTTACTGTCCTTGTTTTTGCTCAACTATTTCAAAGTTTAGCGGTGAGGTCTGATATTGAGTCTTTGTTTACACAAGGCATTTTCACAAACCCCTTTCTACTAATAGCGGTTGCGATTAGCGTGCTTCTGCAATTGGTAATCATTTATACACCGATGTTAAACGAACTATTTCGAACCCAGCCATTACCGTTATCGGACTTAGGGTTATGTGTGGCAATAGCATCCACTGTTTTTATTGCAGTAGAAATTGAAAAGTTGTTAATTAGGCGCAAAATTATTTATTCGTCAAATAAGAAAGCGACCTAACATCTGAATAGCAGGAGGTTAAAGTGGAACTTCTGGAACTCATTATGACCGGAATAACAGCAATAATTCTGTTTGTATTTGGCCTTGATAATTTTTCGCGAGAAATTGAGCAAATTTCTGGTGATCGGTTTAGAAATTTTTTGAGTTCGGCAACTAATGTTCCTATTTTAGGTGTGCTTATTGGCGCGCTAGTGACGATGGTTATTCAATCTAGCTCAGCAACATCTGTTATTTCTATTGGTTTGGTAAACGCGGGCGTCCTGTCCTTTAAAAATAGTGTGGGCATTATTTTTGGAAGTAACATAGGTACCACGATTACTGCACAACTTGTCGCTTTTAAGCTAACTAATTTTGCTCCAGTTTTAATCATCATTGGTTTCATATTAACGATTACCAATAGCAAAGCATCTATTTTTGGTAAGTCTGTATTTTATTTTGGTTTTGTATTTTTCAGTCTGAACTTGATATCAAGCACACTGGAACCATTGCAAAACAATGAGACGCTAGTCTCAATCTTAATTCAACCACAAAATCCGCTTTATGCTTTGTTGATTGGATGTTTGTTCACTGCGCTAGTGCAGTCAAGTTCAGTGACAACTGGTTTAGCTATTATCTTTACGCAGCAGGGGGTGTTGGGCCTTGAAAATGCGGTTCCTTTGATCTTAGGCGCCAATATTGGGACAACGGCCACCGCTTTCTTAGCTGTCATTACTATGGATATTGCGGCTAAAAAAGCAGCTTTTAGTCATTTTCTGTTTAATGTAGGGGGAGTCATACTTTTTTTTCCAGTGTTGCTTATATTTGGATACAAGTTAGCTGAATTTAATCAAAACCCTGCAATTGCTTTAGCCAATATCCACTTAATCTTTAATGTAACAGCGAGTCTAATTTTTACAGCATTCATTACTCCATTTACCCGCTTTGTCGATAATTTATTTGGAGAAGGCAAAATGGATTTTGAGCGAATTAAATTACCTAGGTTAAAAGAAGATGATAATTTTGAGTCCGTAAAGCAAACCCTAGACTCCTCTTCTGAACAGTTATTTCGCTTTTTACAGGAAAATTATAATCTGGTAACGCTAAGTATTGAGACCAATTATAAAGGCGTGTATGACGCCGCAGAGAAAAGAATTGAATACGTTGATTTCCTTAAGGATCAGTACATGCATTATTTTTCTAGCGCAGTGATTCTGATTAATCAAAAGAATGAATCGAAGGCGTTGATCAAGCTTATTAACCAGTTTGATTATTTGTTTCAAATACACGATTCAATTACCGATTTATTCGAAGCAAAACGGGTAACAAACGAAAAATATATTGAATTAAAAAGCGATTTACTCCTTTTAATACGAGGGCTATCTATTAAAACTCTTGATGTTTTCGATGAAATTGTGAGTGAAATGCTCGATATGCAACACCACACTGAAAAGCGATTATTAACCTCAAAAGAAAAAGAGTTACAGCATGAAATTAACGACGTGAATCGGAGTTTGCTGTTACTCATCGCTGACACATCTCGGGAAGATGCTGGTGCATTAATAAATTTTGTGACTTACTCGCAAAGGCTAAAAGATAAACTCAATAACTTTGCAAACTTACAAGTAAAACTCAATTTACCAATAGAGCCAAAGAAAGCGGAAGAGATCAATGTTTAGGTCTTTAAAGTCTGAGTAGAAAATGTTTCGATGGTTATTTAGCTTTCCTAATTAAGAGTATGTTCTATACTTGTGTTTTTTCAGTGCTTAATTTTTATCGCACGAGTGCGTGAGGCTTGATGTCAATGTTGGTTGCTAAACATATCAGTAAAAAATTTGGTGCATACCAAGCGTTGGATAATGTTTCATTCGAAATAAATAAAGGAGATATTGTTGGTTTCTTAGGTAAAAATGGCGCAGGGAAAACTACCTTAATGCGCATACTGACCACTTTTATCACTGCATCGTCTGGTTCAGTCCTCATCGATGGAGAAGACATTACCAAGCATTCTCTAACGGTTAGAGAGAAAATAGGTTACTTACCCGAAAAGCCGCCTTTATATGGCGACATGACAGTGAAGAGTTATTTAAAATTTGCGGCCCAAATAAAAGGTGTCTCTGCAAAGAAAGAATCATTTCAGGTTGAAAAAACACTGGATGATTGCGGCTTAAATCGGGTTGAGAAGCAAAAAATTTCCACATTATCCAAGGGGTATCAGCAACGAGTCGGTATAGCGCAAGCCATCATTCACGAGCCTAAATTGCTTATTTTGGATGAGCCGACAAGCGGTCTAGACCCCATTCAAATTCTGCAAGTTCTAGCCTTAATTAAAAATCAAAGAGATCAGAGAACGGTCTTACTAAGCACTCATACGTTAAATGAAATTGAGCAAGTTGCTCAGCGCGTATTAATGTTGAAGTCGGGTCAAATTGTACTTGATGAATCTTTAGATGAGTTACTAAAAAAGAAACAATTAACTCAATCACACTCCGTTACCTTGGAGCAAATCTTCATCGATTATCATCAAGACACGCCTTTAACGCAATTATCAACACAGGGTTAGTTGACGATGAATAAAACCTTCGCAATAGTTAAAAAGGAATTGCATAGCTACTTTAGCTCACCCATTGCATACCTTATTTTGATCGCAACATTGTCGCTATTTAACGTTTTCTTTTTTCTCATTATTGACCAGAACCACGAAGCTTCATTACGCGATATTTTCATATTGATGGAGTTTATGTTCGTATTCTTAATTCCGCTGCTGACAATGAGAATGTTCTCTGAAGAAAAAGCCAATGGCACGATGGAGTTTCTACTCACATCACCACTAACTCTCAGTATGATCGTGTTGGGTAAGTATTTAAGCATGCTGATTTTCTTCACATTGTTGATCAGCATGACCGCTACTTACTATTTAATTTTGGAATACTTTGGCAATCCAGACCCCATGAGTATTCTTTCTGGCTATATTGGAATCTGGTTGGAAGGTGCCTTTTTTATAGCGATTGGCTTGCTTGTTTCTTCTTGGACGCGGAATCAGATAATTGCCGCATTAGTGTCTTACGCGTTGATATTTTTACTGTATTTTGCCGCTAGCTTTACCAAGTATTTCAGCGGTTCTGTAGAGCATTTTTTGGTACAGATTAGCACGCGTACGCACTTAGAAAATTTTGCAATCGGCATAATCACGCCTAGCAATGTTACTTATTATTTAACAGGGATCATACTTTGTTTAGTTTTAACAAGGTTGAGTATCGACAATAGGTTGTGGCAATAATGAGTAAATCAACTTTTAATCTGCGTTCAGTGTTGCCCACTTTACTGCCATTGTGTTTCGGGTTGTTACTTTTATTTCTCGCAGCAGGTGCCTCTATTTTTTATATAGACCAACGGCTTTCTTACCTAACAATTGGCCTGCTTAGCATTAGCGCGATTTTCCTTATTATTTTTTTAGGCATGCTAATTACCTATCGATTTAGTACTACAAAAGCTGACATCGTGATGCCTTTGAGGGAAGCAACGCCCATTAGCGTCGCAGCTTCTTTCGAGCTTAGCCGATGGAAGAGGCTTGCTACTGTGACTATTGTAATGATTGCTAGCTTGAGCTTTATTAGTGGGAGTAACTATCTCGCTAATAATTCGACACTACGATGGGATATAACAAAGGACAAGCAACACACTTTGTCTACAAACACAGTCGAATTTATCCGTGTATTGGAACGTCAGGTTCAACTAACCGCATTTTATGTTGGGGCACCTCCTAAATATTTACAAGACTTATTCAAAGAATATGAGAGAACATCCGGCGGTTTAGTGATGACTGAAATCATTGATCCTATCGAACAGGTTGCCTACGCAGCAAAATTTGGTAACGTGATTAACAGCCAAGAGCAAAAAGTCATTGTTCAATCTGGCAACAACCGCAAGGATGTCGATTTCACTCAGGACTCCCTGTCTGAAGAGCGTCTAACAAATGCTATTGCGAGTGTCAGCCGAACGCAAAAGACGGTTTACTTTCTTACAGGGCATGGGGAATATTCAACGATAAATGAAGAGAATACGGGTTTATCTACATTTTCTCAGTTACTTGCAGACAACAATATTTTGAGTAAGCCGTTGATGCTCGGTATCAGTCAGTTGATTCCTGAAGATTGCGATGTATTAATTATTGCAGGACCAAAAAATCAACTAACCCAAGACGAAGAAACCTTAATTGAAGACTATTTATCAAAAGGTGGAGACGCTTTATTTCTAATTGAACATACAGTTGTTAGTACTCCAGATAAACCGCTGAGTGCGGAACAGATGCAAAAAAATCCTGATTTAAATTCACTTCTCAACAAATGGGGACTCAATGTTGAATCCGATATTGTTGTTGATTTAACTAGCCATGTTGGTGATGACGTTGGTAGTCCGGCAACCAAAAATTATCAGAAGCATAAAGCGATCACCGAAGGTTTGGATTATACGTTTTATGTTCGTCCACGCTCTATTACGCTGTTAGAAAATCGTCGCCCAAACATAAAACATGCAGTTATTGCCTCAACAGCGTCAACCACAAACAGTTGGGCTGAAACTAATCGGAATTTAGATGTGAAATTTGATAAAAACGTCGATACAGCAGGTCCTGTAGCTTTGTCTTATGTTGTTATTGATGAAAAAAATACCGAGAATATGAAAGACGGTAAAACTTCTGATACTCGATTAATCGTTTTCACAGATGCCGATTTTCTAACTAATGTTTATATTGACCAATACAGTAATGCGCAGATGGGACTTAACATTGTGAATTGGCTCTCTGAGCTGGATTATAAAACATTTCTTGGCGATAAAAAAATGGCTGTTGAGCGTTTAGATTTAACCAGTAAGCAAAAACGACAAGTTATCGTAGTTCTCTTCTTTTTACCTTTTTCTTTCGTTATTGTTGGGTTGATTATTTGGCTACGAATTAGGTACAACGCAACGATAAAGTAAGTGCGTAAATAATAAGGTTTGTTTATTTGAGTTTGTGAACTCGTATCATAATCATTAAAAGCATTATAAAAAATGAGCTAATTAACTGACTGCTGTTTAAAACAGCCTTAGTGTTTAGCAGTCAGTTATGGCGAGTTTAATAAAAGACGCTACTCTACAGCGCGTTTCAATGCGGCCTTGAATGCAGGGCGAGCCATGTTACGACCGATGTAGGCTTGCAAGGTAGGATAGCCCTCCAGCTTACCTAAACGATTAGCCATAGACACAGCGTAACTAATGCCAAAATCTGCTCCACTGATTTGCTCACCCAAAATAAACTCGTTGTCACCAAGTTGTGCGGCAATGTTGTCGAGATGCAAATTTATCTCAGCCTGACTGAAACCATTTAACATTGCGCTTGGCGCATCATCGCGCATTAATAATAGCTGAATCAAGAGCGGCGCAAACACTGACCCTTCCGAATAGTGAAGCCACTGCGAATAAGTGGCCCAAGCTTTAAGGTCTTCGCGGCGAGGTGAAAATTTGTGTTGCGGGTCGAACTTTTCTAAGAAATAAGAGGTAATGGCACCTGACTCACAGAGAACCAAACCATCGTCTTCAATCACCGGCGATTTGCCTAGAGGGTGGATCACCTTCAGATCAGCTTGAGAACGCATTGTGTTTGGATCGCGCAAGTACTCTTTCAATTCGTATTGCATGCCTAACTCTTCCATCAACCAAACGGTGAAGATGGATCGGCCAATTCTCAAATGATGTATTGTGACCATATTTTATATTTACTCCGCTAACTACAAAGAATGTGGATAAAACTAACCAAAAGGATGGTAAGGATTAATCCCAGTAACCTTCCTTAACCCTACTACAGTATGACGGTTACTGGCAATCGCCAGGTTATTTCAAACCCAGCCCAGAGCCAATATCGGCGGCTAATGATTTTGTATGCAGCCTATGATATCTGTTCACTGTGCAAAGCACATAAAAACGTTCTGAATTGCTCAAAGTGTCCATTTCGTCGCGCTTTATGTCCTGTTCATCTTTTTTGTTTATATAACTCTCTTTTATTGTCTATCTTGTTAACTAAATGGAAACCAATTGTAAAATTTAAATAGAGAAATCGATGGGAAATTACGCTAAAATTTTATCAGTACTCTTCTTTTTATTCACCTTAGTCGGCTGTGGCAGCGGCGGCGATGCTGAAGTTCGAGATACAACCGCACCCGTGCCTGATACTGAATCACCTGTGATTACCTTAGTTGGTGATGAGGTCATCAATTTGCTGGTGGGTGAAATTTATGTTGAACAAGGTGTAACCATTTCTGACAACGTCGATACTAATCTAGCGGCGGTAACAACAGGTGAAGTAGACACAAATACGGCTGGTTCATACATCATCACATACACCGTAACCGATGCTGCCAATAATCAATCAAGTATTACCAGAACAATTATTGTAGAAGAAGCACCGGCTCCAAGTACTAATGCATATATATTCGATTCTGAAAATGAAGACTCTTTTTATATGGAATACTGGGGAGATACTTGGTCGACCGGCACAGAATACACAGATCAACCTGCTGATACCACATACTCCAGAGCACTAGAAATTACAAAAAGTTCAGGTTGGGGAACCGTCGTTGCTTGGGGCAATGAGTCTGAAAACGCCATTGATATTTCTACCTATACTCACGCTAGATTTAAAATAAAAACCGATACCTTCACTTTTATCGAAGTTGTTGTGCAAAGCGCAACAGTGTCAGAATCTAAAATTATTTATAGTTTTGCATCAGGCACTGACCTAGGTAATGGTTGGATAGAAATGGAAGTAATGCTACCTGGCTTTACTGATATGACCTGGTTTTCTCTAAACTTTATTGGCGATGCAGGCACAACCGTCTTGTTGGCCGATGTTTACTTTACAACATTAGACCCAGAGCCTGTTACTGGGCCACCTGAGGGCGCCCCAATTCCTCCAGACTATGCAGACGATGAAGTCGTCGTGCTATTCAGTGATTCCCTTACCCAAGATAGCTTTATTGGGGTTTGGAATGCCAACTACTTCAATGCACCTATTTACTTTGAAGGCGATGTAAATGGTAATAATTTTGCCAAGTACACAATCACTGCGGGCGGCATCGCTGGTGGTGTTACGGGTCTTGAGTTTGGCTTTGAGAACGGTGTATTGGATGCTTCGCAGCATACGACGTGGAATATGGATTTGTTCATCGAACCCGGTATCACACAAGTTGAGGTACAATTAGTGTCAAGAGATGGTGGCGCAAAACGCACGTTTGCTAACCCTACCACAGGTACTTGGCTAAGTTTAGAAATGCTATATAGTGAACTAGTAGATAATGATGGTAATGGCTACGATGTTCTAAATAGCAGCTTATTGCAGCTCATTGTTATTCAACTTTGGGGACCAGAAGGAACATCTGTTTATGTTGATAATATTTACTTTTCAGGTGTTTCTACTTCTTATGATATGACTGTAAATGTTGTCAATGACAATAATACTCTATTAGAAAACGCTGCAGTAACGGTAGGTAACACTACAGTTACTACTGACGCAAATGGTAATGCCGTTCTTACTTTGCCGGAAGCTAACTACAAGGTTCTTGTTGAAGCTGATGGTTATGGCGCAGTGCAGGACAATCAGCTTATTTCTGGTGGTGATGCTAGTCTATCAATGAGTTTGTTGCCGCTAAATAACGGCCCTTCAGTTGCTGCGCCAATCCCAACGGCAACTAACGATGAGGCCTTCGTTCTTTATAGCGACACACTAACCGTTGATAAGCCTATCTCATTTTGGAATGACGATTTTTTCAGAGCGCCAACGTTTTCACAAATTGATATTGCAGGGGACAATATCGCTAAATTTCAAATCATTCCCAGCGGTGAAAACGGTGGTATAACCGGTATTCAATATGGAATACAAGGCGGTGCTATAGACGTGTCGAGTTTTACTGGACTGCGTTTTGATATGTATTTAACATCCGGTATAACAGAAACTGAATTCCAAATTATTCCATCATATGGTAATTCCGGTGTTTCAGATCGGCTAACTAGGCCAACAGGACAATGGATAACAGTAGAGTTACCATTCTCTGAGTTGAACGGAAATTTCGATACATCCAGCTTGATAATGTTTAGCGTCCAATTGTGGGGAACAACTAGCGACTCGGTCTATTTAGATAACATTTATTTTTATCAGTAGTGTTAGCAATTAAGGAGCTCTCTTAGTCGATAAGAGAGCTCCTGTTATATTTAGTAAATCGTCTATTGAAGATGAGTATTGATCCTATAAATTATTATTCCATCAACTTATTAACATCCCAAACAATCAGCACTTGAGCTTGCTAGCGATTTGCCATTTTTAGACGAATAATTGTTTACAGGCAATATTTTTGTTAGTTTTGTGTCATTAAAAAATGAACACACATTAAGCATCAGACCACTATGAAGCTTACTGCTTTAAGTATAGCTTTTTAAGCGTATTCAACATAATTCTTGAACATGTTAACTAGGCTAGTCACCACAATATACTGTCACGAAATGCATTCCTCAGGCTCGGGATTACGTTAAGTGAACTGGGGTATCCTAGTCCTTTTTGATATGCATGCAACTTCAGGCATAACACAAGCGGTATACCAAATTATTTCTAAATCAGAGCCAGGTAATTCAACTATATTACCGGTGTCAACAGAGCAATGGATAACAGTAGAATTACCATTTACAGTTCTTGTTAATCCCACTGCAAAGTTTAACCCAGCAACATTAAATCAGTTAGGTTAACAGTTGTGGGGTTCCACTAGTGATTCGGTATACATAGATAATATTTACTTTCATTAATAATCTTATTGGGCTCTTTTAATTGCGATTGAAAAGCCGATATTTAGAACAAGGATCGGAAATAATAGTAACTTCTTAATTCCACACTGAGTCAAATAAACAACTTAAAATATCCATCTAAAGCACTTAAAAAATATTTTTTAAAATCACTATCTAATTCCAAAAAGTGGAGTACACTCCGCGAATTATAACCTTCTCAGTCTATTTTTAATGGTCATTGGTTTTCACGAGCAAAAAGAAAAACGTCTATTAACACTGTCTTTCTATGTGGCTGGATTATTCGTTTTTGTCGCTTTGGGATTTGCACTTATTACCCATTCTAGCGCCATCTTATTTGACGGTATCTATTCTCTTATTGCTTTCTTTATGGCGTTGTTAACCCTAAAAGTAGCCAATCTCGTGCAGATGCCCGATGACGACCGTTTTCATTTTGGTTATACCGCGATAGAACCTACTCTCAATCTGTTTAAGTCATTAATAATCATTGCTACTTGCTTATATGCGGTTGTCGGATCGGTAAATAGCTTAATGACAGGTGGTAATTCTGCTGAGTATGGGCTGGCGATGATTTATGGTGCGCTTGCGACACTTGGCTGCTTTGCCGTATCCGGTTATATGAAACACCAAGGTAAAAGTTTGCGTTCGGACTTGGTCGGCGTTGATGCTCGCACTTGGTTTGTGGATGGCGTGCTCAGTGTATCAATTCTAGTGGGCTTTGCTCTTGCTTATTTTATAGAGCAAACTAGTTTTGCTGCTTATGCGCCGCTTGTCGATCCAATATTACTTATTCTATTGGGTACTGCTATTTTACCGATACCGGGCAAAATCATGCTCGATAGCTTAAAAGAAGTAATCAATAAAGCACCGCCAGAAGCAATTACTGCGGTTATTGAGAAAAAACTCAAACAAACACTCAGCGGCGTTCCGTATGAGCATGTTGAAGTGCGGATCAGCAAACGTGGGAGAGATCTGTATATTTTGGTGCACATCATCGTTGCCGAATCATTTTCAGTTGCGACTATTAGTGAGCTTGATGACATTCGTATAAGTTGCGAAGCCGCAATGCGTGAATGGGACGCGTCAATTATCATGGATATTTTGTTTATTAAAGATCCTAAATTGGCAGGATAGGCTAAATAAATCGATGCAACACTTTCCCAATGCCATGCTAAAGGATAATCTCGGCGGAGTGATTATTTGGTCTATTGCTAAGATTCATTCGTGTGTGTAATCTACCTAATTCTTTCTCAAACATCAGATAAGCATGTACAAGCGTAAACTTTTTTACTTCGGCCTCACTACTGCTTTTATCTTATTTATAGCCCTCATCAGTACCGCTATATCTGCCCATTTAACTCGCGGTAATTTGCAGCAAAGTAACATTGCACAATCGTTGCTGGTTGAGCATGAAAAGCTGTCGAGTATTTCGTATCGATTGTTTAAGCAACTGACGGATGAGATAATATTTGGCCGTAATGCAAATCAGGCATACGTTAGAAAAAAGCAAAAAGTTATTCAAGAATCATTGGAACAGATTAGGCAATTGGAACTAGAGCAACGCAAAGCGTTGGGAATATCATTTACGCAAGGCAGTGTTGAGGATACTGATGAATTAGTGCGTCTAATCGATGAGATTATTGTCGAGTTTGAAGCGGTTGTTATTAGTAATAATCAGGCCCCACTTAGCCAGCAAGAGCAACTTCGTCGTTTACTTGAGGTCACTATAGATGATCAATTTAGAGAAGCTATAAATTCAGCCGTCGCTCGACAAAGTAGAGTCGTCGCAGCTATAAATGCTCGAATTGACACTTTAAATACGACTATATTGTGGTTCACTGTTGGCTTGGGTACTTTGTCGTTACCTCTCATATTGTATGGCTGCTATTGGCTTTTTAATCAGTTGTATCAGCCTCTTATTTTAATTGGTAATGCTGCCAATGCTATTGCTGCAGGTAACTATGGACAACCGATTTCAGTTAAATTGGATGATGAGTTTGAGGAATTAGTAACGTCAATAAATCAACTTGCACGGCGTCTTCAAGAACATGAAAATAACGAAGCGGCGTTGCGCAAACAATTGGAATTAGAGGTTAAACAGCGCACTAGTGAGCTAACAGAAGCTAACCTACAATTGACTAAAATTGACTCTCGACGCCGCCAATTTATAGCGGATGTTTCACACGAGTTACGAACACCATTGACGATCATTAGAGGGGAAGCGCAAGTTACGCTGCGAATGCAGTCCGCGTCGGCAGAGGACTTTAACCAAACATTAGTTTCTATACTCGAACAAGCAGTGAACCTAAGCCGGTTAGTAGATGATCTATTACTGTTAACTAGGGCTGAAATGAACCAGCTTAATTTAGACATTATGCCAGTCGAAATTATGCCGATGCTCGAGTCAGAAGTAATAAAATGGGAGAAGCATGATTTAAACCGCAGCATTGTGTTGTTGGCACGCAACGCGTCAAGCGACGCCATTGCGATGATAGACAAACAACGAATTGGCCAAGTACTTTCAATTTTACTCGATAATGCAACAAAATATTCAAAACCGCATCAACCGATAGAGATTGCTCTGGAAAAATTAGACGCCTTTATTACGATTTCTATTACCGATTCAGGGGAAGGTATTTCGGCTGCTGAAGTCGATAATATATTTGAACGTTTCGTTCGCTTTAGCAAGCATAATGAGGGCCTAGGCCTGGGGCTACCAATTGCAAAGGTCATAATCGAAGCTCATGGCGGTCGTATTTCTGTCGAATCAACGCAAGGACAAGGGTCCGTGTTTTCCGTTGTCTTACCGATTGGGAAGCTGACATGAATATCTTATTGGCCGATGATGAAAAGCCACTCCTTAATTTCTTAGCTCGTGGTTTGCGAGCGGAAGGTTATGAATGCGCTTGTTTAAATGAATTGCATGAAGTATTGCCATTTATTAAGAAAAATATGCCACCGGTAGTTGTTCTAGATAGGTTGTTTGGTTCTCAAGATAGCTTGTCGATTATTGATTCTATCAAGGCTTTACCAAACCCGCCGATGGTACTTATGTTGACCGCTTTAGATGAGGTGTCTGAACGAGTTAAGGGATTGGAAATGGGGGCTGATGATTATCTCTGTAAGCCTTTCGATTTCGACGAGTTACTAGCCCGGATCTCAGCCCTAAGAAGGCGAATGATCGCACCGCAGCAGGCCAATCAAAACACAATAGAAATTGGCAGCTTAGAGTTAGTGCTGCAAGAAAGAATTGTTTTTCTCAATGGTGAAGAATTGTCACTAACGAAAATTGAATTTGAGTTGCTATTATATTTTGCGGAGAATCAATATAAAGTCCTTTCGCGAGAGCGCATATTAAGTCGTGTTTGGCAGACTTATAGCGATCCGAATACAAATATTATTGATGTTTACGTTAGCAGACTGAGAAAAAAATTAGAAAGAGAGCCGCAGCTCTCCATTCAAACACTACGCGGCAATGGTTACCGTTTAGCACTAAAATAGCGCGAATCAGTGTTGGTAGTTCGCGCCTATATCTTAGTTAGTAATAGGTGATAACAACTTAGGGTTGTGCACTAAATTACGCACACCATGTGCATGGTCTTCCTTGAATACGTTGTCATTACACCATTCGTTAACACTGTTGATATCAACAACAGCCACCTGTGGTCTGACACTCCAGCTTACCTGCAAAGGTGATGCCTTCTCGTTATATGATGGCCCGGTGGTTGAACCTAAGTACTCGATAGGTATGCCCATGGTGGTTGGTACGTTTGGCGCTTGATAATAACCATTTACCTGCTCAACTTTCGCTAATTCACCGAAGTCCATCGCATTTTCATCGTTGGCAAGCACAATCACCTGACCTTCAACGCGTAAACCTGGATTCATGGTGCTCTCAGCTAAGCACGCGCCGAGTGTTGGACCCGGTGCAACTTGCGCTGAAGAGTATACAAAATGTACTTCTAAAGTATCACCAGATTGCAGTGGGTCACCTTTCGCTGCGCATACTTGGCTGCTGATTGGCTTCATTTGTGCGGCAGATAATTTACCGTTGTATACATAGCCGGTATTTTTACCGCTGCCGTCACCGTTGCCAGCATGCGTTGTAAAATCACCGCCTTTATGTTCTGCGTTTTTGTGGAAATGAATGTTGCATAGGTTAAGAACACCGCGGTTTGGAGCTTTACCAAAACTACGCAAATTCGTCCCGTAGTCTTGATCAATATCACGTGGCGACTGTGGACCAAAACCTAGACCGTCTGTATTTTTCTCTAAGACTGCACGTTGCTCAGAAACAACACTGTCCGCTACTGATTTCGCATTGACTGCGCCAGTGCACAAAAAAAGTGTTGAAAGGGCAATAGCAATGGCGTTCTTTTGAGCTGTGATTTTTTTCATATTAATAGACTTCATGTTTATTCCTTTTTACAAAGCTGTGAATCGTGACCTTTGATAGTAGCCGTAAATACTCGCTAATTTATACCAACGGTGCACCGTGCTTATTTATGTTTTTTTAAGTTGAGTTGCCACTCGGACTAATTCTTATGGCAACACCATTTTGCAATTATTGTATTGTATATTTAGTTATCTATTCAATTAAAATCGATAGCCCACTGCAACAGTATAAACCCATGGATCGATTTCGATGGATTCGATGCTGCCTTGTGTACCATTCAGATTAAAACTCGCTTCGGTATCAATATCTATCCAGCGAATTGAGGCGTTCACGAACCACTTTTCATCTAACATATAGTCAGCGCCAACTTGCGCCGCCAATCCAAACGAGTTATCCAGTGATAGGTCTCGCAAACCAATAGCGTCATTTTGGGAGGTAAATTTTTCGTCAAAAAATATAGTGTAGTTTAAACCGACACCAACATATGGCTTAAAGGCATTGTCGCCAGTATTGAAATAGTAGTTAACGCTCAGTGTAGGTGGCAAATGTGTCACTTCAGCAAGCTGGTTACCCGTGCCTAAAGGATCGGGTACACCAAAGTCTACGTCATGCTTAAATGGAGTTGCGGCTAGTACTTCAATATTAATGTTGTCTGCAATGAAGTATGCGAAATTCAGCCCTAGCTGTGTGTTGTTGCCCACGCTAACATTAACCCCAAGATCACCGCCTACAATGATATTTGAAGCAGATTCATTTGGGCTTACTGTGGCTAGGCCACCCCTAACAAGTATATCGCCTTTCTCAAAAGCAAAAGCGGTCTGGGACGCAACTAAAGTGGCAAGAGCCAACGTAACAACACTTGTTTTTTTCATAATACACCTGAAGTAGTTTAAGTTTGAAGCGCATATTCTATTGAAAATATCTAAAAAACACTTTGCAGGAAGATTAAAATTAGATTAAAAATTGTAATGGGTCTTTTGATGATTGAGACGTTGTTGCCGTGAGACCGAATTAATGTTTGGAACTCAGAGGTTGCTGATAGGTTGACTAGCCTCAGTGAAAGAACGCAGACATAGCTATGTTCTTCTTATTTCGTCGACAAAATATATCTTAATTCACTTAATCCTTTACCTTTATTTGTTATTTTCCATGCCATGAACACATCTTGTGGGGGGAGTTTTTCTTCTAATTCAATTATAACCAGCTTTTCTGAATCAGTATGAGATTCAATCAAATTTTTTGGTAAATACCCAATGCCTATGCCTGCAACAATAGCGTCAATTTTTTGGGCAATAGAACTAACGAAAAAGTGTTGGCTACCCTCAATCATATTCACTGACCATGGAATTTCATGTCGCGCAGAGTCATGAACAATCACACTTCGATATTTTGTTAGTTGCTCAGGTTTAACTTTTTGTTTACCTAGTGATAACTCATGAGCACTATTTGCAACTAACACAATCTCTAATTCACCTATTTTTGTCGCTCTAATACCTTTTTGATTTGGAACAGGTGAGGGGGCTCCAATAACTAAATCGACCCTGTCATCAATTAAAACTTCCCAAGTTCCATTCATTACTTCTTCTTGTACGTCAATTTCAATATTTTTATGTTTATCTAAAAATAGTTGTAGCCTTTTAAAAACCGGTTTTATATCGATAATTGAGTCACACGCAATTCGAATTTTAGGTTCCCATCCGTTAGCAATCGTTTGAGTTTGCTCTGCAAGGGAGTTAATTGTACTCAATACTTTTCGGCCCTCAGCCAACAAATGCTTTCCAGCAGGAGTAAGAACGGCACGGCGCCCTTGTCGTTGAAATATAGTGACATTTAACTGTTCTTCAAGCTTTTGCACTATATAAGAAAGCGCTGAAGGAACTTTATTTAATTGCTCTGCGGCAGCCGCATAACTTCCACGGTATTCAATGGCGTCTAAAACGAGCAGGGCTTCAACAGTAATCGGTGATGAGAGCATAGTTTACTTCCAAGTAATTATTGTTCAATTTTTTTGAACATATTGAACAAAGAATGGGGCTTATTCAAAAAACAATCAACTTATATAGTAGCTAAATACTCAATAAACAAAACTTTAAGGAACAATAATGAATATTAAAAACACCATAAGTAGCATCACTAAAACTGAAGGAACATCTGGGGTTTTACCTTTACGATTGATCGCGGGCATTATATTTGTCGCTCATGGTGGACAAAAACTTTTTGCTTGGTTTGGCGGTTATGGTTTAGGCGGAACAGGGCAATGGATGGAATCTATAGGTCTTTCTCCAGGCTACCTAATGGCGTTGATGGCGGGAAGTGCGGAGTTTTTTGGAGGCATACTATTAATCATTGGCTTCTTAACCAGACCGACCGCTTTGATATTGGCGATCACCATGCTCGTAGCCATATCTACCGTACATATTAATAATGGGTTATTCATGAGCGATAATGGATATGAGTTTGGCTTATCACTTATCGCAATAACATTGGCTCTGTTTATTCAGGGTGGTGGAAAATACTCAATTGATAAAAATGTGTACAAGCGTTTAAACAAATAGTTTAACTACCGTTTAATTGTTTATAACAATCCATGGGCATTCGATTTGAGTAAAGTGCATGCTGCATCGAGAAAAAAGCGGAGATCATTAAAGAAAAAGCAAAAAAATAAACCCGCTCAAAAGCGGGTTTATAATAGGTAGCTCAGTTCAAAAATTAGTCTTTAGTGCCAGAAATTAATTCGGTCTCATCATTAGGTGATACTAAATACTAGCGTTAATTGGATAACCGACGTTTGGGAGAGCTTTTATTAAATAAACGCTTCAACTAAATAAAGGTTTCCTCCTCAATAACTTATTTTTTGTAAATAATTCCATCTTTCATTACAAAATGGACGCTTTCTAAAACTGAAATGTCCTCCAATGGATTGCCTTTTACTGCAATAATGTCAGCTAAATAACCTTCTCTGATTTGTCCAAGTTCAGCATCTTGTTTCAGTAACGCAGCACTATTTATGGTTGCTGCTTGTATTGCTTGTAAAGGCGTCATACCAAAGCGAACCATGCGGGAAAATTGCTTACCGTTGTCGCCATGAGGATAAATCGCAGCGTCAGAACCGAAAACCATTTTAACGCCAGCCTTAACCGCTTTTGTAAAACTGTCACGTTGTGCTTTGGATACTAATTTTTCTTTATTGATGTTTTCTTCGGGGACACCATTGGCCTCACCGAAGGCAAGCGTATATTCTGTATTGTAAATATCGCATGAGAAGTAAGTACCCATTTTAATCGCTAATTTAATTGCTTCATCATCTAGAAAACTGCAATGTTCTATCGAGTCTATGCCAGCGCGAATAGCTGCCTTAATCCCGTTTGTTCCATGCGCATGTGCAGCGGCAATTAATCCTCGCATATGGGCTTCTTCAACCGCGGCTCTAATTTCGTCCTCTGTTAGTTGTTGAATGCCCACTTTTGTGCCTTTTGAGAAGACGCCACCCGTTGCGCAAACCTTAATTGTATTCGCTCCGTATTTGATGTTTTCACGCACTTTTGCTCTTACAGCCCACGGCCCATCGGCAACGCCTGTCGATTTACTTTTTGCTTCAGGAGGCGAAAAGTTATCGTCGCAATGACCACCAGTGACACCAACTGAATAACCCGCTGCCCATATTCTTGGCCCAGGAACTTCACCTGCATTAATACCGTCCCGAACCGCAATAACAGAATAACCTTTGGCGCCTAAATTTCTCACGGTAGTAAAACCGGCCATCAGCGTTATTTCTGCATTTTTAACCGCTTTGACCGTGACTCGCGGCACTGAATTTCCTTTAGCGGCTAAAAAATTATCTGCGGCATCACTCGTTAAATGAACATGCATATCCATTAAACCGGGCACTAATGTCATTCCTTTTAGGTCAATTACCGTTGCATCTGCCGCCTTGATACTGCCTTGCTGGCCCACGCTAATAATTTTATTATCTTCAACTAGCACGGATACATTTGCGATTAGTTCACCACTTGAAACGTTAAGTAATGCATCTGCATTAATGAGTATTTGCTGAGAAAATGCTCGGTTACTGAATATCGTTAAAAAAGTAAGAGCCATAAACCAGTAAAAAATTCTTGTTATTTTCATTTAAATTCCTTATTAAAAAGTTGATGTACGCAGGGGTGCTTAGAGTCCAGTTGCATGTCAGTATAAGCAAGCGAATACAGATTGCCAAAAATTAATGGCTAAACAAGAACTCAATGCCCTTTAAGCAAGTACATTTTCTCGTGCGCTCTAAGACAATAGTAGTAAGTGGCAAAGCTAAAAAAATTAAGCATTAAGCTGCAATCCGCGCGTTTGCTTATGTTGCTTGTTAAGTCAGGTTTTTACTGTTTGTACTTACCATAAAAAGCGAAGTGCTAGTTGTTGCGATAATCAACCTTAAGCCCTATTCTTTTCCGTTTTAGGGTTATTAGCATCTTAACTATGATACTCATTGCCATAAAGTCAAAAACGGTTAATTAACTTCCTCAATATTAAGGTGAATAACGATTATGTTTAAAGGTATTTTAATAGATAAAATTGATGATAACTACACGGTTATATTACAAGATATTGATGACGCTGTGTTGCCAGAGGGTGATGTAGATATTGATGTAATGTATAGTACATTGAACTACAAAGACGGACTCGCCATTACTGGGAAAAGTCCTGTTGTACGTCGCTTTCCTATGGTTCCGGGCATCGATTTGGTCG
>JBLIKA010000030.1:0-30353 GCA_047637355.1 Glaciecola sp.
GTACGACTACCTAGTCGAAATTTTTGACACAACTTATCCTAGCCCATTCAACAAATGCTCGGTCTCAGAAAACGCTGTAATTACTCGCTTTCATTAAATGGCGACGGCTTCGAAAGCTGTGATGGTGAAGTATCTGTGGCGGTTGCTAAAAAGAAGAAGTCAACAGAGCTAGATAGTGGCCAAAGCTACATATCAACTAATTATTGATAACCCGCTCAAGTAATCTAAAAATCACTTTAGGCAGACCACATTTAAATTAAATAGGGTCTCTCACTATGATTCGGATATATTAGATAAAAGTGCTGTTTTATTTTACCTTCACTATATTCGAGGGTGATAGGCCATAATACTTTTTAAACGCCTTAGAGAAGTAGGACAAACTATCAAACCCTGCCGCATAACCTACTTCACTTATATTCAGTTTACCTTGCTCTAACAATAATTTTGCCTGTTTTAAGCGGATCCCTTGAATATGGGCGGCCGGCGTAATTTCAAAACGCGCTTGGCATTTCCTGCGCAGCGTTTCTTTACTCATAAACATAAGCCGAGACAATATATCGATATTAAAGTCAGTATCATGTAGATGCTCGAAAATATGCATTTGCAAACTACCCTCAAACGAATTGCGATTGTTGGTGCCACTTTCCAGCATCGGCGCCATTTGCATCTTTTGTCGGGCAATAGATTTACGACTTTTTACCAAAGTGTTAACTCGCATGACTAGCTCAGATGTGTCAAATGGTTTGATCAAGTAGTCATCTGCGCCACTGGCAAACCCCTGCACAATATCTCTTTTCATTGTTTGCGCTGAAAGCAATAAAATGGGTATGTGCATCGTCTCTGGGTGATTTTTGACTTTTTTTGTCAATTCTAGCCCCGACATCACCGGCATAGTAATATCAGAAATAATGATATCTGGTAAATTTTTTATCGCTGAAAGATAGCCTGATTCACCATTTTCAGCTTCGATAACGGTAAAGCTATTAGTAAGCCTTTGGGAGATAAATTGGCGTAATTCGGTGTTGTCATCAACAATTAAAATTTTCGGGTAATCTTTTTCTAGTGAGTCAGGTAAATAATCGTCCATAGTAAAGCCGTCATCTATTAGGGTTGGATCTTCCAGTTGTTCCGGTTTGAAATCTGACTTTCCAACAGGTAACCATATTGTAAACTGGCAGCCCTGGTCTATTGCTGTTTCCAGATCTATCGAGCCGTGATGCAACTCAATTAAGTCTTTTACCAATGCTAATCCAATGCCTGTGCCCTGAGAGGTTTCACCTGCCGCTAATTCTTCTTGATAATATCGCTCAAAGACCTGTTCTTTATGAGATGTATCAATGCCATGCCCATTATCAGTGATCCTTATTCCCAACACCTGTTGCCGTTGGATGATCTCCATCGAGATCAAAGTTCGTTTGCCACTGTACTTAATCGCATTGGAAAGTAGGTTAGAGATACACTTGTCTATTTGATCTAAATCGCAATATATCGCTTGTGGATTTTCACAGTTAATCATTGTTAACTGTTGCTGATGTTGCTCAGCCCATGGCAAGAAACGCTCATAATTTATTCTGATTGACTCGGCGATATCATGTTGGCTAACGCGAAGGGACAACCTACCCACTTCGAGTCGATTGATGTCCAGCACCTGTCCCACCAATGCCAGCATCGTTTTCGCATTATTTAGCGCGGTAAAGGTCAAATTTTTAATTTTACCGTCCAATTGCGCATCGCATTCTTTTAGTATGGTTTCAAGTGGTCCAATAGTCAGCGTGAGTGGGGTTCTGAACTCATGAGACACATTGGAGAAAAATTTTTCTTTTAAGATTTGTTGTTGTTTAAGTTCGTCTACTTTAAGAGTGATTTCTTTGGTGCGCATTGATATGCCAAGTTCTAAATTTTGATTTTGTTGCTCCAAGTTTTTATTACGCAGTTTTTGACCAACTCTGATGCTCGCTGCGATAACAAGTAAAAAACCGAGCAAATAAATCGCTTTAGCCCAAAATGACAGATACCAGGGATAAGCAACAGAAAAATTATGTTTTGCTGAAGAGACTCTTCCCCATGCATCTTCAGCTTCAACAGACAGAAAGTAGTCACCACCGGATAGCGATATAAACTCTTTACTTATTTCTGTCGACCACTGGCGCCATGTGTGTCCTGCAGGACCTGTCAGTTCTGTGCGATAGCGGGTTTTACTGGGTGATGAATAGTCAGCAAGTGCAAAGCCGATTCGAATTGAATTATTATCTATGGAAAATGCAGACTGTGAAAAGCTCAAGGGTAAGCGCGTATTACTGTTAATGCTGTTAACATATTGAATTGCCAGAGGCGCAACTTTGGGAACATCGTGAATAGACTCTTCAGACAATCTATAAATACTGCCATTTGCCACACCAAACCAGATCGCATTGTCGAAGTAGGCCAATCCTCTGGTGCCCGAGTGATTGTAAGGCTTAAATAATGTTTCCTGTGCTACATAGGACTCAGATTCGTCTTTATAGAGCACCCCAGTATCACGACCAGCGTGATACCAAATACGTTGTTCCTTATCGACCTCTATCTTAAACACATCTTTATTTGGGGAAACTAATGCACTGGGGAAATTATCAACTAGCGTAAACGCCGGTGTATACATAGGCTGATATTCGATTACGCCATTCTGGGTGCCTATTAACATTCGTTGATCATGCATAAATGGCCGCAGATGTTCGTTGCCCAGTGGTGCCGATTGATTATTGAATTTGAGAATAGAGTCCAGGTCAACTTTATTACCGACTCTGGTTAACCGATACAGTTCTTGTTGCTCAGTAGTAAACCAAATATGGTGTCGATCAGCATCGACTGGCTGGACAGATAAATACTCCATACCGCTTTTATCTTCGAATAAACGGGTTTCCTGCCACTGGCTGTTAATTTTTTCAAATTGTGATAAATGATTACCAATGGTGGCAAATAAAACTTGATTGTCAGGAGAAAATATCATTTCTGAAACCCAATTTTCAGTTGATATTAATTTAGGATTTGAAATAACCTTTTGCTCATTTATCTCAGTCCAGTTAAACGCATACACGCCAGCCTCTGTGCCCACAAACAACTCTTCTTTAAGAACCAAGAGTTCTAGTACAACGAGGTTGAAATCAGGGACTTGGGTAAACTCTGGGCTGCGTGTTGTGCCATTTGGAAAGGTAAGTTGGTAAAATCCCGTACCTGAGAAGAACATGGTCTGGTCAATATTAAATATGTTTTCAAAATCGACTGTACCAGTGTTGCTCACATACTCACTGCGTATATGTGGCGGTTGGAAAACACTGATGTTAGGTAAGCCAGCCAGCCAGATATTATTCTGCTCGTCCTGAAAGATATTATAGATTGTGGCCAAACCTATACCGTCAGCTTGTTTATAATGACGCATAAGTTCAAAGGAAGCATCAAAGATCATCAGCCCGTCAATGGAAGAGGTCAGATAATAGAATCCGTCTTGGCCTTGCATTCCGCTGTTGAGATAGTTGGCTGGCAGGGTGACCGGTGGAATGACACTTATAAATATGTCATTCTCCAGTTGGAATACCCCGTGCATGTTAGTTACGATGATTATCTTGTTGTGCTTATTTAAGAAAGCCGACTTGATACGCATATTGGGTGGTAACCTCCAATGCATTGGCGATGCTACAGGCTCACCGTTAACAATATCGATTGAATACATTTTATGCCTGTCTTGAACCAGCAGGGTGTCCCCAATTTTGAAAACGCGTCCGTTGGCCCTAAACTGGTTAATTTTTTGAATTTGTTTACCGTCCCACACAAACACTGCCTGCTGTGTGCTAAACACGACTATTTTATCATTACTGTTGACCCCGAAAGTTTGGCCAAAATCCTCAAGCAGATGTTCTGTGGGTATGAGTGTAAAATTGAACTCACCTGTGTTACTCAAACTGAAATAGCCAAGCTCTCCGACCGCACCAGCATAGATTTTATCGTCATTCCAAATGGTGATGGCTCGAATACGGGTATTATTGGGGGTACTCGAGCGCTGCCAATGTTCACCATCCCAGGTTGCTAATCCGTTACCTGTGGCAAACAGCATGCGACCATCTATATATTGATCGACAGCCCAAATTTGATTGCCACTTTGGTGTTCTTCAATACTAAATACTTGGGCAATTGGGTTGCCGACATACTTATGTTGATTAGCATGAACGTCGTTGAGGAAAATCGATGAGAAAATCAATGCTGGGAAAAGTAAATTAGCCCGTCGCATAAAAAGTAATAGTGTCGAAAAATATAAAATATTCAAAACAAGATCCATTTTCATATTATAGACGCAACTATATAACTTAGCAGAAAGATCACTAAAATAATATACTAATTATTTATTAGTATAACTGTATCGTGAACGCCCCTTAATTCGACTGAACTATCGCTTATTTACCCAAGTAGTAAAATCATCACTCCTGTAATGAGGTTACTTAGAGCGCATTTGAAAATTAAGTGTACTGATGTATTTAGTCAATTTATTGAAAAAGAAAAAGAGAATCTTGAAAATGCTATTTATCCTGCAGAGCCGAATGACTTTGCGCAGCTTAGTTCACTGTTAGATGAAGATCTAGGTATCTATAAGCTGTTGGAAGCATATTTATAATTAGATGCAGTCTTAATAAAAGTAGCTGCTAACGTATGATTCTCCAAAGTGATGGTAATATCAAAATGTGTGACTCTTAACGTAAGCACTTTTTTTGTCTAAAGGTAATGTAAGCCGAAAATCCGCGCCCGGTTAAAGTGCCGGACCGATTTTGGGGTAGTTCCTATATTATCTTGACCTGACTGCGTCCCATGCGCGCAATAGTGATGCTCCCAATACCTCAATATCGTCTTTATCGGTAAGCTGGGAAATAATGGAAATTCGGAGGATAGATTGATTTTTCCATTTTGCGCCTAGGACGAAATTTTTATTTTCCTCGCGAATCTTTTCGATGACTGCAGCTGTCATCTGATTGCGTTTTTCAAGTGCTTCGTTTTCGTCACCAAAAGCGATCGCTAGCTGATTCAATACTACTTCGTTTAGAATTCTGATTCTTGGCGTACCTGCCAAGTGTTGTTCTAGTAGTTTTGCGCAATCATGATGGCGGCTAATCATCTCCACCACACCCTGTCGCCCTAAGGCTTGCAACACCGCCCAGAGAGAAAATCCACGTGCGCGCCGCGAAAGTTCGAGACCGAATTGCGCCGGATTGCGACCATCATCGGGATCACTTACTAGATAGCTGGCAGTAATATCCATGGCTCGGCGGTGGGCGTCCGGATGTTTGACTATGGCGTAACCGGAATCATAAGGCACTTGCAACCATTTGTGCCCATCAACGGTCCAAGAATCTGCGTGTTCTAGCCCCTCACAAAGGTGAGCAAGGGACGGTGCTGCTCGAGCCCATAGACCAAACGCGCCGTCAACATGAACCCAAGCATCATATACTTTACAAAGGGGGATAATTTCATTGAAGGGATCAAAGGCACCGGAATTAATATGCCCGGCCTGCACGATCACTATTTTGGGTCCGTCGCTGTCGCTGCACCCCAATTTGTGCTCAAGATCGTCTGGCAGCATCCGTCCTTGATGATCAACTTCTATAAAAACAAGATTTTTGTGCCCGAAACCCAAATATCTCAGGTCTGAGATAATGGTCGCATGAGCCTCTTTACCCAAAAAAACTTGGATGTTAGGTGCCCCAGTTAGACCTTCGTGTTCCAGATCATAACCTTGACGATGCAACACTTCACTGCGAGCAGCACTTAGGCAAATAAAACTTGCCATAGTCGCTCCCGTGGCGAAGGCAAAAGAAGACTCTGGCGGTAAGTTAAGTAGATCAAGTATCCATTTCGAAGACACTTCTTCAGCAATAGCTGCGGCTGGAGCAGTTTGATGGATCGCGGCGTTTTGGCCCCAGGCAGAGGTAAGGATGTCGGCTGCAACGCCAATGGGATGAGAGGCGCCCTGCACCCAAGCATAAAAGTTTGGGTGTGTGTTGTTAACCAGACCGGGTTCGGCGGCGCGGGCCAAATTATCGATAATTACTTCACCGTTTAGGCCCTGCTCTGGTAAATCTCCGTCAAACGATGCTCTGATTTGTGCCGTTGTCGCTGAGGGGAAGGCTGGTAATTTTGGTCCGTCTTCACGCCATGCTACTGCGTGTTCGAGCGCCTTCTCAGCCGCTGCCTTAAATTCTTTTTGACTAGTCATGGATTGTCTATATCAGTTAATGAATTATTAAGTTGTGCTTTCAATAGTAACTGGGTTCGTAGTCAGTTTAAACTGCGACCCCTAAAGAAGTTAAAAATAGGCGACAAATCAATCATATTCCCTTTTTGCTCGCTCGCCCTTTTGACATAGCCTCTGCAGTATTCATGATACGATTTAATATCTGCGTCAACTATCGGAATATAAATTATACTGAAGCGCAGAATCTACAAAAAGACAACGATGTTTTATCTGAAATCAAGTTCGAACTTGAAATGGAAGTGCCGACGCTAACCCGTTAGATTTACTAATGCTGTTTATACCAACGATACGCACCGGCAAGCAGTAAACAGACGAATGCAGGAGCTAACAAGGCCTTAAAAATAAAAACGTCAAACAAAAATGCGCCAAGTGCGCCGCCAAGAACGAAACCTAAAATAATCAGCATAAAAAGTATCGCTTTTCGCTTATCAAAAGGCTCTCCTCTCAGGGCAGAACCAAACATGAGCCCTAAATCAGTAAATATACCGGTCAAATGGGTCGTTCGTATTACGGCACCACTGTAGTTAGTAGCCAGTGCATTTTGAATTCCGCACGCTGCTGAAGCTGCAAAATGCCCATAATAGGACCCTCTAGAGAGTAGGAAAAATGCTACAAGAATAAGTAAGGATTCAATCACTAAAGCGGTGTCGTAGTGACGTCCTAATTTTAAAGAGCTACTATTTAGTAAAAACCCAGACAAGGATGCACCTAGAAAAAAAGCGAACAAAATCCCAATTAAATGCAAGATGGTTTCAAAAGAGCTTGCAAATATCGTGGCACCAAGCAGCGTTGCTGTCCCAGAAACATGTGATACAGACTGGTGCTCAAAACCCAGAAGTCCAATCGCATTTATAGAGCCCGCAACTAGGGCTAAAATAAATGCGCCGTATTCTATCCACTTAGGTAATTTTGATATCACTGTCTAATCTCAATTGAGCTAATTTAATTTCACTAAAATGTGTATATAAAAATACATAGGCGACCGATGATACCGCTTATTCATTTATTAATCCTGTTTGTGCTGACAATCGCATTATAACTAGAATAGTTTGGCTGAAACTCCAATCGTAGACAAATAAATACATCGTCAGTTACCTCTTTACCCACCTTTTGTGTAATTATTTTAACATTTATTATTTGGGTAATTAAATGGTGCGATAATGTGAATTGCGAAAATATTGATTTAAATGCGAGGTGAGCTTGGTTGAATTTAAGCTTAACGCGCAAAATAATAGCGGAGCCTAATAAAGCGTTAGCAGCATTTGGACTGCGAACGTACAAAAAAAAGAGCTGTAAATAGAGCTTTTGTTTAAGGTCGATCATAAAGGGTTATTATTGAACGTCAGTAATAGACGGGTAAACAACTAGCTAATTTTAAAATGTTTATTTGCTGGTAAAACTGAAAACTAGGTGGCAAATACATTTAAGTTTAAGAAACGTTTACGTCATACTCTTCAAAAAATTTGACCTATGAGATATTGATACGGGTATTGACGGGGATAACATGTAAAGGAAGTTCATAAATCTCACCTGCGAGCTGAAGTATAAAATTATCTACTTTCTCGAGCCGTAACGTCGATAGATTTTGTTGTCGCCGTCGTTAGTAAAATGAATGGCAGATCAAATAATTTTTAGTGGCTTCTGCCAGTAAAATAAAGATAGTTTTATTGGCAGAACGTCGCATTAGTATCGTATTTTTCTAGGGGCGTTGTGGTTTCTAGTTGGCTAAATGAATACTCAGTTTAAAGCGTTAAAGAAGTCAGACCGAAGGAGAAAAATTCAAACAACAGAATGTTCAAGCCGGATTTGAAGCAAAGTGACTTCCTGAAAATCTATTTGAGAAAGGTTATTGACTAGTTAGGAATGGGGGTAACGAAGGAGTATTTATCTATATACCTTTGTTAGCTGCACAATTCAGCCATTTATTAGCCACTAGCGTTGGTATCATTGGGGTTTAAGTCGATAGTATTAGCAAAAAGCTAAACCGGTTTATTTCGCTAATTTAGTTTTTTTACTGCCTGATTTTTTATTGACGCTGCGCTAGCCTTAGCTCATTTTTGATGATGCTGACCATTTTGAGACTCCAGTACTTTCCTTTGAATAGCCCCTGATTTTAGTGATTCCTGCCAATATTTAATCTACGTAAATCAACTAAATATAAATAGTTTTCACGATGTAAAGCTCGCCCTCTATAGATTCTTCTATTTTATGACTGTCTACAAATTTGCAATGTATCCCATTCTGAATGAAACAAATAAGTCTGAATTTTGTGATTTTAGCCGTAAAGCTGAATTAATCATATGTAAGACTCCTGGTACGTTGAGTATAAGTCCTGCCGCAGGGTATGGGTTTACATACTAATGTATCGCAGTGTTGTTTTTTTAATCCGCCATCTTGTTGTTTCATAGGTGTCCGCGTTATTGAAACGGATAGACACATCTATTTAAAACACAATAACTCTAACCGACGATAGATAATGACCGCACTGAGGGGTTTTCAATGCATCAAGGTACTATGAAAAAGAGTGGATTCATTCGGTATAGCGCAATAGTTATATTCTGGATCTCAATGTCGATGAGTAGCATGGCATCAGCCGAATGGTGCAGTTGTATGGAAACCGTTTCTGATGAGTGCATCGAATCCGCTGATGGCAATTTACAGACAGCCGCCGAATATATTCCGACAGTTTATTCTGGTGCCGCTATAACATTGGGGGCACATTCAAATGTCTTTGGTGATATTCAGTCAGTAGCTGCGGTAACTCTTGGGAAAGCAGCAGCGGTTGATGGCAGTATTTTGGCTGGAGCAGCGGTAACGGTCGAGCAGGGTGGAGAAGTAACTGGGGATGTTACGGCCGGTGAAGCTGCTACTCTAGGAGACAGTGCTTTGGTATCTGGTGATCTCGCAGCCAGAGCCGAGGTATTTGTGGGTGCGCACTCAGAGATTTCAGGTGACCTTACGTCGAGTCGCGGGATAACGCTCGGAGCTGCTGCCAAGGTTTTAGGTAGTACGACTGCCGCAAACTCGGTAACGCTGGGCGCTCATGCAGAAGCGGGTAATGATGGATTAGCGGAATGTGTTGCAGCAATGAATGGTCCCATCATTCTTGGTGCGCGTGCCACCGTGAAGGGTGATGCCAGATCTGGTGCCATTATATCAATGGGCAAAAATGCAGAAGTTATAGGAAATGAAGCACAACATGCCGTTCCTTTGGTTTTTTATAACAAGGCGGAGATCCCTGTAGCTAAAAAGACAGATGAGCTAACTCAGGAACAGAAACAGTTATTTGAAAAACTTGGAGAGGCTCACACCGAACTGGCCACGACCATCGACTCCAGCAGAGATTTTTATCCGGGGGTTTATCATGCATCGGCTCTGACGACAACTGCGGGCATAACCCTGACGTTTATTGGCTCAAGTAATGAGCCACAAGAGTGGCTTATCAATATCGATAATTATCTAAGCTTCGGTGCTAACGTGACAATATCTTTAGAGGATGTTGCAGAGGGCAGCTCCATTATCTTTAATGCTGGCACCTACACAACCATTGGTGCTAACTCAATTTTTAGAGGTACCATTTTTGCTGGCACCTACATCACTACTGGCGCAAATACTACCGTAGCTGGTGTCGGTGCAGATTGTGGCAGTATGTTCGCAATCAACGGAGCTATTACAATTGGAGCACACAGCACGGTTGGGGCATGCCCGCAGACTGAGGGTCACAGCACCAAATCCTTAGGCGTAGCAGCCACCGAAGAATACTACAGCGACGAATATTACGACGAAGAATATTACGACGACGAATATTACGACGACGAATATTACGATGACAAATATTATGATGACGGATATTACGACAACGGATATTCTAACTACGGATATTCTAACTACGGATATTCCAACTACGGATATTCCGACGACGAATATTATGAAGATGAATATTACGAAGATGAATATTATGAAGACGAATATTACGAAGATGAATATTACGAAGATGAATATTATGAAGATGACGAAGACTAGACACAATATCCTGACGATGTAATTAACACTGATAGTAGGTATTAACTTTTCAACCTCTGAATTATAAAAATAAATCTTATCTAAAGCCCTATTTATCTAGGGCTTTTTTATTCATATCTCTAACTCTTCTGCGTAATCAATAAATGACCCTTTAATTCTTTCATTGACATTCCATTGACATTTACTTAACAACATGATGCAATCGATTGCGTTAAACGGTTTGCGCTGCACTTAGGAAGTAAACTGTTTGATTTAAGTCATCGTCATTGCTAGTCCACTAAAACTATAATTAGGAAATATCACAATGAAGAAAACGATTAAACTCACAGCTTTTGTATCAGCGTTAATTTTTCAGATTGGCGCTGCACATGCAGGCATGAAGATTGGAATTACCCAAAATAATGTTGGTGTAGATAGTTATCAAACTACCTACGACAAGTCGATTAAAGAAGCGGCGAAAAATGCTTCTGACGTGGATGCCATCATACTTGATGCCGGTGGTGACATTGCACGACAGATTGCGCAAGTTCAGGATCTTATTCAACAAAACGTAGATGCGATTATTATCTGGCCTACCAATGGTCAAGCGCTTGTACCAATCGTAAGAAAAGCAAAGCTAGCTGGAATCAAAGTTATCATCACTAACTCAAATATCGCTGATGCGGGATTAGAGTATATTTCAGCGTTTTCTGGACCAAATAATATTACCCAAGGTAAATACTCCGCAGAAATGATGTGTGATGCACTTAACGGCGAAGGCCAAATAGTGCAAATAGCGGGTCAACCTGGTTATACAACGGCTATGGAACGTCAAAAGGGTTTTGAAGATCGCCTTGCTGTCGCTTGCCCAAAGGTAACCATTGTTGAAACTCAGCCAGGTGATTGGAATCGTGAAAAATCACAGCGTGTAATGGAAAACTTCTTAATCAAATATGATGATATTGATGGTGTTTATGCAGGTGACGATAACATGGGAATAGGCGCATTAAACGCGGCTAAAGCAGCTAAAAGAAATGATATTAATTTCATTGGTGCTACTAATTTTGCGGTAGGTTATGAAGCCATGGCAAGAGGTGAGTATTATGGGTCTGTTTATCAATCACCAGTTGATGATGCACGTGCCGCACTGCAAACGGCTATTGATGTTCTTAGTGGTAAATCTGTTCCAAAAATGAATTACTTTGATACGCCAAAAATTACACAAGTCAATATGTGGAAATTTACCAAACCCGTTTTCTAACTCACTTTTTTCAATTAAAAATGCTTGTTGTTAGCTTTAAGGCAACAAGCTTATTCGCGCACAAATGGTATCAATAATGACAAAATTAAAAAAAGAACATGGGTTGTCAAAACCAAATGAAGAAAACCCGTTAGTTAGAGTGGCTATCGATATTTTCGCCCGCCAAGGAATATTAATTGTATTTGTCATTTTTTTAATCGGTTTTTCACTTTTCTCAGAGCGCTTTTTCAGTGCTGATAATGTGATAGCAGTTATTCGTCAAGCATCAATCATTGGTGTCATTGCATTAGGAGTCACCATCGTCGTAATTGGAGGAAACCTTGATCTTTCCGTTGGTTCACTGCTGTCTTGTTGCACTGTGTTAGTGGTTGATCTTCACGATATTTTGGGACCATTTCAAGCAGTCGTTATCATGTTCTGCGCTGCATTAGTTATTGGCGCGATCAATGGCTATTTGATTGGGTATTTAAAACTCAATTCACTCATTGTCACTCTCGGAATGCTATCCGCTATTCAAGGAATAACGTTGATATATACGGGTGGTCAAAATGTTGATATTCATAATCAAAGTGATACCTGGTTTACCTTTTTTGGTCGTGACTACCTCTTTGGTATTCCGGTGCCTATATTCATCTTTATTGGATTGGGGATCATCACTGAAATTGTACTTAGAACGACATCATACGGTAGGAAGATATTCTCTGTTGGGGGAAATCCTACAGCAGCTGTATTCTCCGGCATCAAGAAAAATAAAATAGTCTTTAGTACTTATCTAATCTCTGCATTCGCTACCGCATGCGGCGCTCTTATTCTCGGTTCTCGTGTTATGGGTTCTCAAAATAATGTAGGCCAGGGGTATGAGTTACTTGTATTGGCCGGTGTCATATTAGGTGGAACTAGTCTAATTGGAGGCTCTGGAAGCGCAGTTAGAACTATCATCGGTGTGCTGATATTAAGTTTCATTCAAAATGGATTGCTACTACTTAGTTATCCATATTACGTGCAATGGTTAGTCACCTGGGCGGTGATAATTCTTGCAGTATGGTTCGATATAGCGTCAACACGCGGCCGACTGCTTACCTCATATTAAAATGACCATGTGCTCTTGGAGAATAAAATGTCATCTACAGTAAAACAAATCAACATGACTAAAAAAATTAAAAAGGTCATTTATGAACAACCTATTTGGTTATTCATAGTGCTCTGCGTAATAGGTTTTAGTTTTTCCTCTGAATACTTTTTTGATCTAAATAATTTTAAAAATATCCTAGTTCAAACATCGACAATCGGTTTAATTGCGCTTGGTTTAACCCTAGTAATGATAAATGGAAATATTGATCTTTCGGTTGGTGCGATTGTCGCTTTATCAGCCTGTTTAGCGGTTGATCTACAAGCTGATTACGGCATGTTTATGGCCATTATAATCGGACTTGTTTCGGGCGTAATATTGGGAGCACTGAATGGTTTAATTGTTTGGAAAACAGGTGTCGATGCTTTTATTGTCACTCTTGGAGCGATGATTGGCATCAGAGGTTTAGTTTTTGTTTATACCGAAGAGCAGTCATTTTTTGCTAACGACTTTGCTTTTTCTGATATGGGCAGTAGCTCACTTGCTGGGATCCCAGCATTAGCCTTAATTTTGATTGGTTTTGCCATAATAGTGCATTTCATTCTGGCTTACACAATTCATGGCCGCAACACATATGCGGTTGGCGGCAATCGACAAGCTTCGATTGACGCAGGGATCCGAGTTGGCCCTAATATGGTTATCAATTTCGCTATTTGCGGTTTTTTAGCTGCTCTAGCGGGCGTAACTTTGTCCTCGCAAATGGGGGCTGCCACACCTAACTTAGGTCGCGACTTTGAATTATGGGCGATTACGGCGGTTGTACTTGGCGGCACTAAACTTACCGGCGGGGTAGGTAGTATTATCGGGACATTCGGAGGGGTTATCGCGATCGGTATTCTGCGCAACGGTATGAACTTACTCCAAGTCCCTTCATTTTACGTGCTCGTCATTATGGGTGTAATCTTAATCACAGTGCTCTTTTTTGATAGACAGGTGAATCTGCGTTTAGAGAAGGAGGTAGGATAATGAATAACGTAAACGCTAATCAAAATCCTGATATTGAATCTACTAAAGATCGTGTCATTCTTAGATTAGAAAATATCACCAAACGTTTTCCTCCATCGGTTATCGCTCTAGATAACGTTAGTTTGGATATCAGAGAGGGTGAAGTTCATGCGCTTGTAGGTGAAAATGGAGCAGGGAAATCGACATTAATGAAGGTGTTGGCAGGTATACATCAAGCCAATTCAGGAACGATTCAACTAGACGGCGAAATTATTGAACTGAATGGCCCTATGGCTGCCAAGAAACAAGGGCTTTTACTCATACATCAAGAACTTTCATTAGTTGGTGACATGACGGTTGCTGAGAATATTTACCTCGGTAATCTGCCAAAAAAGTGGCTAAATATAGTCGACAATAAAGTCTTGTATGCCAATGTTGATCGGATCTTAGCGCGCTTGAAGTGCAATTTTAACGCCAAAGACAAAGTTTCCTCACTATCGATTGCAATGAAACATATGGTCGAAATTGCGCGCGCTTTAGTGTTTACGCCCAAAATAGTTATCTTTGACGAACCCACCGCTTCATTAACAGATACAGAAAAATTTGTACTTTTTGATGTCATCAATGATTTGAAAAAGGATGGCGTTGCGATTGTCTATATTTCGCATCGAATGGATGAAATATTTAGTTTATCGGATCGTATTACGGTGCTGCGCGACGGTTGCTTCCGTGACACCGTAAATACCCAAGAAACAGATGAAGATAAACTGACACATATGATGATTGGCCGAAGCCTCGACGGCAATAGTAAGTCTGCGATGGGCGAGCTAGGGGATATTGCGTTAGAAGTAAAAGACTTAAGCTGTAATGGTCGCTTTAAAAATATTAGTTTCACACTTCGTAAGGGGGAAGTACTTGGCATGTATGGTCTGGTTGGAGCAGGGCGAACAGAAATAGCAGAAACCTTATTTGGCATTAGAGCACAAACATCAGGGCAAATATTTTTGGACTCTGAACTAGTTAATATTAAATCACCAGCGGATGCTGTCGAGAATGGTATTGCGCTTGTACCAGAAAACAGGAAAGAACAAGGCTTGGTTCTTGGAATGAATTGTCGCGATAACATCACGATGTCAATTTTAAACAAACTCGACTATATGGGTGTGTTGCGCCAGAAAGATGAATTGGCAATATATAACAAATATGAAAGTGAGTTAGCCATCAAAACTCCAAGTTGGGCACAAAAAGTGGGAAACCTCAGCGGTGGTAACCAGCAAAAAGTAGTTATTGGCAAATGGTTAGCAACAAACCCTAAAGTATTAATTCTTGATGAGCCAACTAGAGGTATAGATGTCGGTTCAAAGTCTGAAATTCATAAGTTAATTCGCAAACTTGCACAGGAAGGAGGATACGCAATATTAGTAATCTCCTCTGAAATGCCGGAGGTTTTAGGTGTTAGTGACAGAATTCTTGCGCTCTTTGATGGCAAGATAAATGGCGAATTTACGGATGAAGAAGTGACAGAAGATAAATTAGTAAAAGCGATATCTTTTGATAATTCCATAGTTAAAAAAAGTGATAGCTAAACCGTTATAGTGGTAAGGACATAAAATGAAGTTAACTATATTTGAGTCGAAAAATATCATTGCAAGTTTGACTAACGTTGTCAATTTTGAAGTGTATATTACCGATAATGAAGGACAAGTACTTCACTCGAATAGTGTTAATTTTACTGGTGTCTTTAATCAAGCCGCGTTGAATGTGGTGACCAATAATAAACGTAAAGTTATTGTTGAAGAAACTAATTCCGACGGTGCTGAGCTTGAGGTTAATGGCTGGTTGTTATTACCAATATTGTCAGGAGGGCTGACAATTGGCGCTGTTTGTCTTAGAGGCGATTTAGCCAAAGTGCTTTCTGCTGAACACTTTATTTTGGAAATAGTCGACCTTAATATCAGGCAACGAAATAATATTCAATTAGCGACTAATTCGTCTAACCTAATTGAATTTTCAGCTGCTCCACTACTGACGCAAGACCAAAAAAATAAAATAGCCATTCCCGTGTTCGAGAGTGCGAAAGACTCTTTGCATAACCCTGAAGACCAAGTTGTAGTCATCATTATTGAGCTTAGTCAAAATCACCATGGCGCGGACCTCGAAGAAGATCAGCTATGCACGATCCGAACAATGCTGGATAGGAGCGGGTTTAAAAACGATAATGTTGATGCAAGCGATGATCGAGAAATGAAAGTACTTCGGAAAATCAGAAGTAGCAATCAAGAGTTTGATTTATCAACAACGTTAAAAAATATACAGCTATTGGCTAATAAGCTTTCTGCAGTCAGTTGGTTGGATTTTCATATTTCGTGCGGGAATTATTATGACGGAATAGAGAAAGCTCAAATCTCTTACCAGTCGGCCTTAAAAACATTATTTATTGGTAAAGTTCTCTACCCAGAAAAGAAAATATATCTATACAGCGAAATGGCGCTTGATGTTTTGTTGTTTGAAACAAGAAATGAATGGCCATTAAAACACATGTTTAATACCTATGAAAAATTAATGTTTAGGGATAAAAACGATTGTTTAAAGAATACGTTGGATAGCTTATTTTTTGCAAACTTAAATATTGGTAAAGCTGCAGATAACTTAAATATCCATAGAAATACACTTAGATATCGGCTCGATATCATTAAAGAATGTACAGGTTTAGATGTTACCAAACTAAATAATATGTTCGTTCTATATTCAGCCGTTCGGTTAAATAGGTTAAGTAAAGTGAGCTAAAATCACTGCACTTTGGCATCTACTCAATATGCTTTTATTACGCATTTATTAATTGTATTTATAACTTAAATATCAGTTAGTTAGGCTATTTTTTAGCTCGAAAAAATTTCAATAAAAAACAGTGCAAACACACAAAAAAAAATTGAAAGATTTGGACTATTACCCAATGTTTAACGCATTCATCTCCTACATAATTATGCCTAATCTGGTAATTACAACGCAGCGAGATGGGGAAAATATAAATGAACAAAGTTAAACTTATTACTCTTTCAGGAATATCGTTAGCGGGGCTGTTGTCAGCTCCCGTATTCGCAGAATCAAGTCATGATATAGGAAGTCATGGTTACTTTAGATACAATTCAGGTTTGTCAAAAGGGAATGACGAACAAGTCGTCTTTATGGCTCCTGGTGCGGGTGGAAAGTATCGTTATGGCAACGAAACCGATTTGCACAGTGAAATCTCTATTTATGATACATATAAAATAAATAGTGATCCCGACGGTGCATATTTTCACATGGAAGCCATGTTCACTGTCCGATCTGTTGATGGCGGATTCTCTGCAATGGATTTTGATAATGCTGAAGAGTTTTACATTGAAGCCGGTAACTTAACGTCGAAGTTCGGTAGCCCTAAAATTTGGGGTGGTCGTCGAATGTTTCTTGAACGTTACACGACGGATATGAATGATTTTGCATTTTTAAATACGACTTTCGCTGATGGCGTGCGTTGGGCTGACGGTGCTGGTATAAGAGATATTGCTGTTGGACCTGGTTTGTTAGATCTTAAGCTCGTTAGGGTTGGTTCTGATCGCGATATTATTACCGGTGAGAAAACGTACCAAACAAATTTTGATGTTCGTCTTGATGAAATTGAAGTTAATCCAGGCGGCAGGGTAATGCTATGGGGATTAGTTAGCACCAGTAGCAGTAAATATGATATTGAAAACACCAGTGGGTTTGCCGTTGGAGTCGCTCATAAACAGGCTGACACCTGGGGTGGAAATAACCGCTTTATGATTCAATATGGTGTTGGTTTGGCTCGAGAAGCCGGACATTCAAGCGTTGACTCTTCATTAGGACAAGTTAGAAGTACAGCAGCAGCTGACGACTTAGAAGATGCGAGTACTCTACGTATAACTAATCAACTCGTGGTTGAACCTAACGATTCATTTGGTATGGAAACCACCTTAATTTACGAATCAAGAGAATCGAAAAAGTTTGATGGAACGGATCAGTTATGGCTAAGCGCAGGAATACGTCCTTATTATTTCATAAGCGATTATTTCCGTATCCCAATCGAGATTGGTGTTGATTACGTTGATGATAAAACGGCTGGTACTAGCGGTACTCTGGTCAAAGCCACGATTGCAGCAGAGTTTGCACTAACTCGCGGAGTTTGGTCTCGCCCTGTGATCCGTGCGTATGTTACCCATGCTCAGTGGTCTGATTCATTCGTAGGTCAAGTTGGTGGTGTTGTTTTCCAAGAAGATAATGATGGTCTGACCGCTGGTGTCCAAGTTGAGACGTGGTGGTAAATAAAACACAGAACCAAACATGGTCTCTCGCGGGATTTACCTGCGAGGGACTGGTTTTTTCTGGTGGGGAAAGTCAATTAAGATTCGCAGATTCTAGTGCGTTTCAGCAGCAAATTAACCTGTTTGTATTTTAGCTGCTGACGTAGAACCCCGTTCAATTAATTCAGGGGTAACGGTAATATTTTTTAACGGCTCTTCAGGATTCATTAATCTACTTAAAATAACTTCCGCGGCATTTTTCCCCATTTCCATTCTCGGAATGGCAATAGTTGTTAACGGAGTTTTAAACATACTAAGATATGGCATGTTATTAAAGCCAATCACCGAAACATCAGCAGGACAAGCTAACCCCGCATTCTCTAACGCACAAATACAACCCAAAGCGAGTAAGTCGTTACCTGCAACTATGGCGCTAAATGGCTTGTCTTGTTTTACTAACTTCTCTCCAAGATCTCTTCCTGAAACTTCAGTAAACCCATCTCCAAGAACAATTAGTGATTCGTCTAAGATAAGACCGTTCGTTAGTATTTCTTTTTTAAACGCCTCGTAGCGCTGATTACCGTCAGAAATACTTAACGGCCCCGATGCAAAGGCAATATTTTTATGACCTAAACTAATAAGATGACGAATAGCTAGCTTAACACCAGCTTCATTATCAATCACGATCTGGTCCAGTTTATGCGCATCTAGTGAACGGCCAACAGTCACTGTCGGTAAATGATTCGCTAAGCAATATTCTACTGCTTCATCTTCACGATAAGCACAAGCAAGAATAAATCCATCTACTTGCCTCATTTTCATTTTTTTTATTTCATCTAACGCGGTTGCTATATTATTTTCTGAATAGGCAATGAGTGGAGTGTAAGACGCCTTACTTAGAACGTTAATTATCCCTTTTAAAATAGGCGGATAAATTGGATTCATTAAGTCAGGTATTATTACGCCTATGTTCATTGAACGGCCTGTTTTTAAAGCATAGGCCATAGTATTTTGAACATAACCAAGTTCATCGGCTATCTTTTTTACCTGAGCAACTAACTCAGGTGTAAGCATTCCTCTGGTTTTCGGATTAAGCGCGCGTGAAACCGAAGAAGTATTAATTCCTAAATGATTGGCTAAATCACGCAATGTTACTTTTTTTATCGATTGCACTATAACTGTCTCTTTTACACGATAAACTAATTCCGATTTAAGACATCAGTTGTAGCACGTGAAAATTAGCATTAATTTGAGGTTTTAAAATATCATCTAGTTTAAAACGTGTTTAAATATAAGTCTGATCTATTAATCTGCCTCTTAACTTCGTGTAACAATACTGCGATAGTTGGATTTTTAATACAACCATCACAAGCATTATTTTTGTATAAATCAGGCTCCTTTAATGTTTGTGGAAACCGGACTTTGTGCCACAACCGCAGGCAGTTGCGGCCGGACTTAATTTATCAACAATGGTATTTTTCTTTAAACCTTCGGCTAAAATTCCGCTACCACCGCTGATGACTCGTATAACCGGCAAACCACTTTCAGGATCGGTTACTAAGGTATCATCTGACATTCGTTGGAACACTTCAAACCTTCTGGGTTCAATATCAGTGTCCATACTAATTGTTTCATAAACGTAAGTGGGCATAAAGTTGTGCCTTATTGTTTTTGAATTTGAGTTGTGCAGGTTTGCTGCTATTTAACCCAAATTCAATGCTTTAAGAATAATAATGCAATCGTTTGTCACTAGTCAATAATAACTTGCTTTAATATTGACCACCTCGAAGCATCATCTGCAAAGGATTTTCAATATAATGTTTAAATGTTTGCAAAAATTCGGCTGCTACGGCGCCATCAACAACTCTATGGTCAGCCGATAAAGTACAGCTAAACATTGTCGCAATAGCCAATTCATCATTTTTGACGACGGGTCTTTTCTCTGACGCACCTACCGCTAATATGCAGGACTGAGGCGGATTAATAATCGCACTGAATGACTTGATACCGTATTTACCTAAATTAGAAATCGAGAAGCCACCGCCTTGATAATCAGCAGGCTGTAATCGCCCATTTTTAGCTTTTTCAGCTAGGGCTTTAACTTGATTGGAAATAACCTCAAGTCCTTTGCTATCGACTTGACGAAGAATAGGGGTAATCAACCCATTCTCCGTTGCGACAGCAATTGAAATATCAATATCTTTATATTGTAATACGGCCTCATCTGTCCAACTTGCATTCACTTGTGGTACGTCTTGAAGTGCTAACGCTGCTGCCTTAATAATAAAGTCATTGATAGTTAATTTATAACTGGTTTTACTATTTTGTGCTTGCGCGTTCAGTTCATGGCGTAGGTTATCTAAAGCATCCGCTTCACAATCGATGGTTAAGTAGAAATGTGGTATTTGCTGTTTTGATTCTACCAATCGTTTAGCAATCACTTTTCTGACACTACTGTGCTTTATCACGTTAACGTTAGATGTAGTGGCTGCTGGAACAACGGCAGCAACTACAGGCGCAACTGCAACGACTTGTTCTTCGACAACTCTAGGCGCTTGGCTCTGTGCGTCGTTTATAATTAATGATGAGTCATTATTAGCCACAAAATGGTCAACGTCGCTTTTAAGTATTCGCCCTTTGGGACCACTACCACTAAGCCCACTCAGCTCAACATTGTTAATAGATGCTACGCGTCGCGCCGACGGGCTAGAAAAGATACGTTTTGGATCTGATGAAGGCATCGATGGCGCTTTCGTTTGTTGATTAGGTGACGAACTTACCGATTTATCATCTATAGTGGATGCTTGTTCAACTGAGCTACTTGGTGTTGATGATAAATCGTTAAGCATATCCATAGTCTCGTTTTCTTCAAGCAAAATAGCGACCACCGTATTTACCGCAACTTCTTCACTATTGGCCTCGACTAATATTTTCCCTAGAATGCCAGAACCTTTGGCTTCTACTTCAATCATTGCTTTGTCGGTTTCTACTTCAAAAATGACTTCACCTTCTGTCACTTTGTCACCCACAGCCTTGGTCCATAAGTTTATTGTTCCTGCATCAAAGTCAGGAGTGACTGCAGGTAATGTGATTTCAATTGACACGTGATGTCTCCTCAATTTTGGGTGATATGCTTATCAACTACTCTGCCGGATAAACGGGATGCCACAATTTATGACTGAAGTTTTGCTCATATGCTTTTCCATTAGGAAAACTGACAAGTTCAAACTGCAGTCCCCATGGACTTCTAAAGTAGATCCAGGTCTGGCCACCGCTGGGTCCTTCGGTTCGTATGGTCGGCTCACCCATAATGTCAACGCCTTTAAGTCTTAGGTGTTCCAACGCTGAGTAAAAGTCATCTACGTAAAGCGCAATGTGATGACCGCCGATATCACTGTTCTTAGGTTGGTTTTTATTTTGATTTGGAGCTGAGTATTCAAATAGCTCAAAATTTGAACCGTTTTTACACCTGAGAAAGCGCAATTTATTCATGATGGTTCTTTTGTCTACGCCCAATGTTTTTTCCATCCATAAACCATCATCAAAAGGGCCCAGTTCGTAAAAGGGCTCACAGCCAATGATGTCGACAAAAAACGCAACGGCTTCCTCAAGGTTTGGGACAGTTAGACCTATGTGATCAGTGCCACGTAGCCCTGGCAAACCAGTGTTAGTTGATTTATCCATTGATTCCCTTGTCCTTCATCGCTTGTTGAAATGCTTGGCCAATTTCCTCTGCGCCAACATAAGCGGATCTTTCGAGCACTTTCGAGACATTTGGTGAGGATTCGCCACCATAAATCCGTCTGACGGGGTGGTCTAAATAATCAAATAGGCGGTTTTGAACCTCATCAACCACCATTGCACCGTATGAATTGGTCAAACTGCCTTGTTCTAATACAATGACATGATTCGTTTTACGCACACTTTCGCCAATGGTTCCCCAGTCTAATCCGGCACGGTCCAGAGAGCGTAAGTCTATTATCTCGGCATCAATACCCAGGTCTTCACACACTTTTACGGCTTCGCTCACCATGTTTAAGTAAGTCAGGACTGTGAATTTGCTACCTTTTCTCACAACTTTGGCTTTGCCCAATTCAATGAAATAATCTAAGTCATCGGCGGCAGCTAAACCGGGTTTGGTATATAGCTCGACTGTTTCAATCACCAGCACTGGGTCTTCGCATTGCAAAGCTGAATTCATGAGGCCGACATAATCAAATGGCGTTGATGGGGCAACAATTCTCCAACCAGGCCACATAGCAAATAAACCAGCAGGATCCATTGAATGTTGAGCGCCGTAACCTGATCCAATCGCGATTTTAGTACGCAATACCAATGGAACGTTGACTGTGCCACCAAACATATGTCTAGCTTTTGCTATTTGGTTAAATAGCTGGTCAGCAGCAACTAAGCCAAAGTCGGGATACATTAGCTCAACGATAGGTCGGTACTTACCCACCATGGCCACACCGCCCGCTAGTCCAACAAAGCCATGTTCGGCAATGGGGGTTGGCACACAACGATCAGGCCATCTTTGAGGGATGCCCTTAGTTGCGCCATTCGTGCCGCCTTTTAGTTTATGAACATCTTCACCAAGCACAAAATAACGTTCATCGGTTTCAAAACGACGCACGGCCACGTTTGCTATAGATTCAATAAATTTAACTTTCTTTAAGTCACCTTGGTATGACTCTTGTTCGATGTACTCCAAACCGTCCATTTCAGAAAGGTCTCCTCTGAGATCATTATCTCGAGTTGTTGGATCAGGCCACAGAGATGCATTGATCTGGCATTTACCATTGTCACTATTGGTTAATTTATTCATGGCAATATTAGTAACGTTGGCACAGTTATCACGAATAAATTTGATATCTGAATCGGTGACCCAATTCAACTCCAACATTTTTTTCTCCATACAATCTATGGGATCTCTTTTGCGTCTTTCCTCTTCTTCGGCTTTGTCACGGTAACCAAAAGCACTGCCTTTAACTCCGCCGCCGTGATGATAATATCGATACACATCAACTTCTAATACCGCTGGGCCTTTGCCGTCTCTGAGTAGTTTTTCAACACGCGACATAGCAACCCGAACACTAATAGGATTCATGCCATCGACTCTAAAAGAGGGGATACCAAAGCCTAACCCGCGTGAAGACATTCTTGTTTCACGTGCTTGCTCTTCTAAGGTTGTAGATACTGCGTAGCCATTGTTTTCAATAAAGAAACACAGGGGTAAGTTGTAGAGGGCCGCCAAATTTAACGTTTCAAGTACATTCCCAATATGACAAGAGCCGTCGCCAAATGCGGTTAGTACGATACCTTGCTCGTTATCTCGCTGCTTCGACCATGCCATACCCGCAGCGATAGGAACACCGCCACCAACAATAGCGTTGGTACCGAGAACGCCAGCTTCTTCCCAACGTAAATGCATTGAGCCACCACGGCCTCCAGAAAACCCAGGAGTTAAGCCCATAATCTCGGCCATAGTGCGATAAACTAACTCATGTACATCGCCAGAGAAGTCTTCGGTCGTGGGATCGAAACTTGCTTCATTAATATAGTTAAGAGATTTAGCTAGAAAAAGGTGATGCCCGCGATGTGAACCGTTGACTAAGTCATCCGTTTCTAAAACCGACATGGCAGCAACCATGGCGCCTTCGTGACCAACACTCGTATGCAGGGGACCATGCACCAAGCCTTGATTGTCTAATAGGATCAGTTCTTCTTCAAACGTTCGAATTAGATGCATATGACTCAACATTTTGACGCATTCATCTTTTCCAATTTCTTTCCAATCCGCGTCTGTTGAAGTAATTTCTAACCAATCAACATTTAACGAAATCTTCTTCGCCTTAGACATCTTTTTAACTCCTATGAAAATTTAACAAGTGTTCGTGGTTGTGCTCAAGACTGATTACCATTCGATGGCAATGTACTTTTTCTCAATAAATTCGTGAATACCATCTTGTGCACCTTCACGTCCTATTCCACTTTGTTTTACGCCGCCAAAAGGAGCGGCTGGATCTGATATAAATCCTCTATTGATCCCCAAGACACCGGCTTCAATTTTTAGTGCGAGATTGAGTGCACAACTGATGTCGTTGCTCATAATATATGCCGCCAAACCGAGCTCAGTTTGATTTGCCATTGTTATTACTTGCTCTATATCCTCAAAAGAAATTATTGGTGCAACAGGGCCAAATATCTCTTGTGTAAGAATGTCGGCGTGTTCCGGGAGATCGACAATAACCGTGGGTTCATAAAAATACCCTTTACGGTCTATTCGTCTGCCACCGGTAAGCACTTTTGCGCCAAGTGCCGTTGCTTGATCGACGAGTTGTTCCACTTTATTTATGGTTTTCTCGTTAACTAATGGACCAACATCGATATTTTCCCCTAATCCGTCACCTACGTTTAGCTTACCCATTTCGCTGGCTAACCTAGCGGAAAACTCTTGAATGACTGACGCATGCACATAAAATCGATTGGCACCGATACATGACTCACCAGCATTTCTCATTTTTGCGACCATTGCACTTTCAATAGCAATATCCATATCGGCATCAGCAAGTACTATAAATGGTGCATTGCCACCCAATTCCATAGAGCAATTAACAATCCGTTCGCTGGCTTTTTTGAGTAATACTCGGCCAACTTCGGTAGAGCCCGTGAAGGATATTTTTCTCACTCTTGGATCATCTAATATGGTTTCGGACATCAAAGATGACTGTGTTGACGGTATAACATTCACAACACCCGCTGGTACGCCTGCATCTTCAAGTAAACCGGCAAGTAATAATGCGGTTAATGGCGTTTCGCATGCAGGTTTTAAAATAACAGTGCAACCCGCGGCTAGAGCTGGCGCTATTTTTCTTGTAGCCATCGCGGCAGGGAAATTCCATGGCGTAATAAGTAAACACACACCAACTGGTTGATGCACTACCATTATATGATTGTTACCAGACGGGGAGCGCGTTAACAGACCCGAATCGCGCACAGCTTCTTCGGAATACCAACGGAAAAACTCCGCAGCATAATTTACTTCACCGAGCCCTTCCGATAATGTTTTTCCTTCTTCTAATGATATGACGGTGGCTATTTCCACTTTACGTTCCATCATTAAGGTATAAGCTTTACGTAATATTTCAGCTCTTGCTCTTGGGGTAAGTTGATTCCACTTTGGTCCTGCCGCATAAGCAGCATCTACGGCACTTATCGCATCTTCTTTTGTTGCTGAAGAAACCGCTAAAAGGGCTTCTTCAGAGGCCGGATTAAATACACTAAATTGGCTCTCATCAGAAGACTTTGTCCATTGACCGTTGATATAAAGTTGAGTATGCAGTTCGTTTATTAACGTATTGTTCATCTTTTTCTCTAATGTTAGATATTGAACATAATCAATATTGCTGAAAAATTAAAAACGTATAATTATTTTTCATTAATATTCGTTTGCAACAAACAACTCTTGTGCAGGAAACAGGGTGATTACCTTGCAACCATCTTTAGTCACAACGACCTCTTCTTCGATCCTCGCTGCACCTGTTCCATCGGCCGCTGGGCAAAAAGTTTCTAGTGCGAAAACCATTCCTTCTTTTAGCTCAAAGGGATTTTCAAAAGACACTAGTCGGCTAATAATAGGGCGCTCATGAAGTGCCATTCCAAGGCCATGGCCAAACTGCAAACCAAATGCCTCCATTTCACTAGTGAAACCGAAATCTTCCGCTTTAGGCCATACCGCGGCTATTTTATCGGTAGTAACGCCGGGCTTAACTAATGCGATGGCGTTGTCTATCCACTCACGAGCCTGTTTATAAGCATCAACCTGACCTTGTGTCTTAGAGCACACATTAAGAGTGCGGTAATAACACGTTCTATAGCCCATGAATGATTGAATAATATCGAAAAATGCCTGATCTCCAGGACGGTACATCCGGTCCGTGAAGTTGTGAGGGTGTGGATTACATCGCTCGCCAGAAACTGCGTTTATTGCCTCAACATCATCTGAGCCGTTGTCATAGAGGAATTTGTTAACATCGCCAACAATTTCATTCTCTCTAACACCCGGTTTTAGGTTTTCAGAAATAAGGTGATAAGCACCGTCTACCATAGAAGCAGCAGTGTTAAGCAGGATGATTTCATCCATACTTTTTATTTCCCGTGCATCTAACATAACTTGTTGCGCATCAACAACAGTAATGCCCTCAGCTTGCAATGCAAAAAACATCGGTGGTTCCATAATGTCTACACCAAGTGGCATATCTGCAACGCCTTCCGTACGTAGTAAATCGGCAATTTGCTTGGCCGCATTTTTAAACAATCCTGCTTGTTCGCCAATTGAGCCTCTGAGCCCTAGCATGCCCGCATGTACGTGAGTTTCGTCTAACCAAGGCATGTGCATGCGATGGTGAGCGGCGGCGGAGCCAAAGTCCCAAAGATAGGGATCTGAGTTACCTGTAAATAATGTATAGCGACATATTTTGTCACGTGACCACTCACCGATAACGCTGCTGGTTAAATAACGAATATTGTTATTATCAAAGCACAAAATAGCGCCAAGGTTTGAATTGGCAAGCGCTTGCTTAGCCCGCGCAGTGCGATACTTATGCAGGCGGCGATAATTAACTCGTTCTTCAAAGTCGACTGACATGCGACCCGGTGATGGAATTGGACGTTCCCAATCCCAACCAGGCTCAATATCTTCGTCTAATATAATTTTGGGTTCTGTAGGACTCAAGTTTTCCATCATTTCACCTATTGTAAAAAAAGATGGCGCGGAAGCAAACGATTGCATTCGCGCCGATTAGCCCACAAAATAGTAAATATGGGTCAAAGTGGGAGATACAGCCATTGAGATAAACAATGCTAACGTTGCGCTAGGCAGCAACGTTATATGAAAACTCAAGTATTAACGCAATCGATTGCATCATATTTTTGAAGCACTGTCAAATGCGAGATTACTTATAAATTATCTAATCGACCGTAGAGGTCAAAAATGACATTAATTGAATTAAATATCTGGCTTGGCTATTGTCAAAAATAAGGATTTTTATATTTTATTTGACATAAACCAGAGATTATTGAGGATAAGTCTGCAGTATTCGTGACAACGCTCATTTGATGTCTGTCTTTCTATCGGTTTTTACTTAGGCATTAATCTTATCTAAATCATTAAGTTATTGCGATTGTAGTGTCGTTTTTGAAACCGGAAATAGGTATAAATAAATTTATAATTTATGTTTGACACTCGTTAACTTTTATGGTGCAATCGATTGCACTGAATTTACCCTTTATTAATAACATTTTTGTAAGATACTTATTATTAAACAGGCAATAGCTACCAATAACGTTAGACGAGACTACCCATGTTTTGACTTAGTTATTACGCTAGGTACTAAAATAACATACGTTAATTTTTACAATTAACTCATTAATATATAGAGAGTAATAAAATGGACAAAACCAGACTAGCCAACAAAAACATTCTGATTACAGGTGCTGCTCGTGGCATGGGCGCGGCAGTTGCTGAGCACTTTGCCAGCCAAGGTGCAAAAGTGTGCGTCGCAGATATTAATGTTGATGCATGTATAGACGTTGCTGCTCGTATAAATGAAGCAGGTGGTCATGCAATAGCTATAAAGCTTGATGTTACGAAACGAAAAGAAATGACAGCAGCCGTCAGTGCCACTGTTGAAGCCTTCGGTAGCATTAATATTATGCTTAATAATGCGGGTATAAATAAACCCATGATGTTTCTTGATATAACGGAAGAAAATTGGCATCAAATTATGGATGTTAATGCGTTAGGTTGCCTTATTGGCATGCAAGAAGCTGCTAAGCAGATGATAAAACAAGGGCAACAAGATGAACCTTATAAAATCATTAATGTGGGCTCAATTTTGTCAAGACAAGCCTTTGATGATGTCATCCCATATAGCTGCAGCAAGCATTCGGTTTTGGCAATGATAAATGGTGGCGCTAAAGCACTGGCAAAAGATAACATCACCGTAAACGGTTATGCACCTGGCGTTGTAAGAACTGAATTATGGGAACAGCTTGATAAAGATCTGGTCGCGATAGGTAAATTTGAAAAAGCAGGGGAATCAATGGACAAACTTGCGGAAGATATGATCTTGTTGAATAGATATTCCTACCCTAAAGATATCGTGGGTACGGCAAGTTTTCTGGCGAGTTCAGAATCTGACTATATGACAGGTCAACTACTTATGATTGACGGCGGAATGGTCATGCAATGATCGTCACCAGTGTAAATAATATCTATGAAATTCAATAATTAGCTTCGTGATAAAGCGTTCATGACCACTAGCCAAAGAAAATCATTTCTTGGCCTTATATATTGATTTAAATAGATTCTATTTAAAGCACTTCAAAGTGAGTATCAACATTTCCTGAACAAAGCTTGCCAGATTTTCGCTTCCGAAAATTTGGCTCGAGCTACACCGTGACATTTTATCATCTCGATTTAGAGGAAAATATCAATATGACAGCTAAATATGTGAAGTTTGGCAATGATGCTCGTTTTAGCGTGCTCAAAGGCGTCAATATATTAGCCGACGCTGTAAAAGTTACTCTGGGCCCTAAAGGCCGTAACGTAATTATAGATAAACCGGTTGGAGCACCTATTATTACAAAGGACGGTGTGACCGTCGCAAAAGAAATAGAATTAGAAGATAGGTTTGAAAATATGGGAGCTCAATTAGTCAAGGAGGTCGCGTTTCAGTCCAGTAACTATGCGGGCGACGGCACAACAACCGCGACAGTAATAGCGCAAGCGATTATCGTTGAAGGAATGAAAGCCGTTGCCGCAGGCATGAACCCAATGGACCTTAAAAGGGGCATTGATAAAGGCGTAGAAGAGATGGTTAAAGCCCTTAAACGATTGTCTCAGTCATGCTCTGATGCCAAATCTATCGAACAAGTAGGTTGTATCTCGGCTAACAGTGATTCAAGTATAGGGAAAATGATAGCGACAGCGATGGAAAAAGTGGGCACTGAGGGCGTTATTACGGTTGAAGAAGGTCAATCATTAGATGACGAACTAGAATTTGTTGAAGGCGTCCAATTTGATCGCGGTTATTTATCTCCTTACTTTATTAATAATCATGCAATGGCTAACGTTGAGTTCGAGTCTCCCTATATTTTATTGGTAGACAAAAAAGTGGATAATATTAATGAAATACTCCCAATATTAGATAAGTTAGCTAAAACGGGTAAATCACTAGTGATCATTGCTGAAGACTTTAGTAGCCAAGTCCTTGAGACTTTGGTAACTAACAATATGCGCGGTATTGTAAAAGTCGTCGCAGTTAAATCTCCTGGTTTTTCAGATTTAAGAAAAGAAATATTGAAAGATTTTGCGGCATTAACTGGCGGAACCGTGATTGCCACAGAGATAGGCCTGTCGCTAATAAAAGTAGGCGTAGAAGATCTTGGTATGGCCAAACGAGTGGTAATAACAAGAGACAGCACAACGATTGTGGATGGGGCGAGCGATGCCGCAACAATTAGCGAGCGCATTGGACAATTAACGGGTCAAATTAATGAAACAAATTCGGAGTATGACCGTGAAAAATTGCAACGACGCTTAGCTAAGCTTGCCGGTGGTGTTGCTATTATCAAAGTTGGTGCAGCGACAGATATCGCTATGAAGGAAAAGAAGCATAGAGTTGACGATGCACTACATGCGACACGAGCCGCCGTTCAGGAAGGCGTTGTGGCTGGTGGGGGCGTTGCACTGGTGAGAGCGGCATCCACTATTGTTGATCATAATATAGAAAATGAAGATCAAAAACATGGGCTTAAAATCTTATTACGTGCAATGGAGGCTCCGCTGAATCAAATCGTTGCAAATGCGGGTGAAGAACCGACTGTTATTTGTAATAAAGTTAAAGAAAATGAAGGTAATTATGGTTATAACGCTGCCAATGGAGTGTATGGTGATATGTTATCCATGGGCATATTAGATCCGACCAAAGTAACTCGCAGTGCATTACAATTTGCCGCATCGGTTGCTGGATTGATAATCACCACAGAAGCGATGATTAGTGAATCATCACCTCAGAGTAACGGCAGACCTAGCTTACTTTAATATGGCTATACATCTGATTATAGTGACATTTGCTACTTTACGGTTATCAGAATTAGGTAGGAATTCTTATAATGTTGTCCGTTTAGGTAGCTTTGTCTTTCTACGCCGCTAATTGTTATTCTTTCCATTTCTGAGAGTAATTATGAAACGGTAGCTCTATTGTGCGCTCAATTATTGGCGAGCGGTCTTCACTGCTTGCGCTGCCTCCCGCTAGTATTCTATCTATAGATCGAAAACACCCCAAGCACATTTTCCGTTGGACCAGGATAGCAATTCCTAATAAATGGAAATGTAAGGTCAATTTCATTTTGGATGTTTTTAAGATTAGCATATGA
>JBLIKA010000031.1:0-29543 GCA_047637355.1 Glaciecola sp.
ACTGTATTCTGTTTACTCAGGCTATTTGAAATGAATCAGGGTTGAATAGATGAATAATTTGTTCAACTTGATAATTAGTATTATCTAATGCTTCCTCGATATCATCAGTGTTGAGCTTCAAAGATTCGTAAAGATACGATGGTAGATGCGTTTCGAAATTATAGTGATGTGAGAACGTATTAATAATGGAAAGCTCATAAGCTAGCTGCATAATACGAACGTCCAGAGATTCAGCCGCCGTATAATTGTGATGTTGCATGGCAACTGTGGATACAATTGAATCAGGCAGCATCCACTGTTGCCCTAATGCAGCTGAAACTTCAGCATAAGTAAAACCAAGCACATCGTATTGACATTCTTTAGGGGTAAGTTCCTTATCAAAACGCGTACAATCTTTCGCTAAGTCCGGGGTCAGCTTTAAAACCACTAATTCACCAATGTTATGCAGTAGACCATTTACAAATAATCTATCTGCATCTTTGTTCCCTTTTAATAGACCCAAGTGTCTAGCTAGAATAGCGCAGCTCACGCTTTGCTCCCAAAATTTATCTAAGTCGACAAATTGACTTTCCTCGTTAGTAAACGCATTAGACAGCCCAAATACCAATGCATAATCATAAACTGCAGATGTCCCAATGACTTGGATCGCTCTAGTTAATTTATCGATTTTTCGTGGAAAGCGAAAAATCGCACTATTCGCAACTTTGAGAATATGCGCAGCTAAACCAGGGTCAGTTTGCACAACTGCTGATATGCTATTTGCGTCAGAACGGTCATCGTCTATTAACCTTTTAACTCTAACGGCCGTTTTTGGCACAGCGAACAGTTCAGAGACATTTTTTGCATATTCAATTGCGTTCATAATTTCCTTTTACACAGTTTAAATTCTCTGGTAGGTATTAATACAAATCAGCGTAAATACTATCGCACAAACTGTTTTAAGAATACGTTCGCCCGCGACGCTCTAACATTAATTACACTAATCTGCATCTTACTTCAATGACTATCCTTAGTATTACATAAAAATTGGAGGTTAGTCGGCTAGTATTAAGTATTGGACAAACCTCAATGCAACTTTTAATAGTAATTGTAATTCTATGCCCTTGCGTTTGGCTTTAATTTTGTAAATATAAATTAGAAGAATCAAAAGATTTATCGTTTACAACGTATATACTTTACAACTTTCGTGTGTTTTTGACACTTTTGTCGTGCGCTTAAAGATGCCAAAGTATAAAATATTGCTAACACGCTGAATTATATATTGATATCATAGTATTCGAGTACACTTATAGTGATAAGCACAAAAATCATAATATAAATGCTCGAAAAAGTATTTAACAATGCAACCAGTTAAAAATAAGAAGTATTATGTCGGCAAATAAAACTGCTCTTCCGATCGTCTTTGTAGCCATTCTGTCTGTTCCATTAATGATTTTCATTATCAATAATGCGGCGCTATATATATCGTTTCCAGCCGAGGGGCTTGTTCCTTATGTGTCCATCACGCTGATGTTCATCATAATATTGAATTTGGCTATGCGACAAGCATTAACGATGTATGTAGCTACCATAATCGCCCTTATCACCACCCTACATTTTTATATTATCCCGGGTTTAGAAGGTGCAAGTTACGACGCACAAGGTCCTACTGATACCAGACACCTTTTATTGTCTTTCATTACTTTATTACCTGTCTTTGGTATCATCAAAATACCGGCTCACAAAGTACTGAAAAGCGTCATTTATCTGTTTGGTAGCTTGGTAACTTGGGGTTTTGTTAGTTTTGTTATAGCAAAATTAGACACGCCTTTGTTAAATATTACAGAACATGTGCTCAGTAGTATTGGAATGCAATCGCCCTTTGAAAACTTCTGGTTCTCGCCGCTGCAGCTTTTATTAATTAGTATCAGTACAATAACGTTATTTATTTTATTTATTAAGTCCGTCCATCATATCTATTTACTCGCTATTTCCTCTCTAGCGGCTTTAGCTATTGTTTATATATCTTCTTTAAGTATTGTTGCGTTCGCTATTCTAAGTAGTGTTCTTTGTCTAGTGTCCGCTATCGTTAGTAGTCGAAACATGGCGTTCAATGATGAGTTGACAGGTATCCCAGGACGACGTTCACTGGCGCGATATGCAGATGAACTATCAGATCAATTTGTGGTTGTAATGATAGATATCGATTTCTTCAAAAAATTCAATGATAAATATGGACATGATGCAGGTGATGACGTGATTAAAGTGGTCGCCAGTAAAATAGCAAGAGTTGGAAATAGAGCCCGAGCTTTTCGATACGGAGGAGAAGAATTCACTCTAATATTCGATGGTAATCTGATTGACGATGTACGTGAAACAATCGAAGATTTGCGCGTACAGTTAGAATCATATCCTATGGCGATTCGTACTAATACTAGACTTAATAAATCAGCATCTGAGTCAAAAAACAGAAGACACTCCCCAGTGAAAGAGGACATTGTAAAAATCACCTGTAGTTTTGGTATTGCGCAGAGCTTACTTGGTAGTAAAGATTTCAAATCCACTATTAAACGAGCCGACTCCGCATTGTACAAGGCAAAAAAAGGTGGACGTAACTGTGTTAGAACAGTCGAATCATAAAGTTTTATTTGTTGGCTTAGTATGGCCCGAGCCAACCTCTACTGCAGCTGGACAGAATATCCTCAGCTATATAGATTTATTCATTGCCAATGGCTACGAAGTCACTTTTGCTTGCGCCGCTGACAAGTCAGAGCATTCAGCGCCCTTATCCCGTATGGGTGTACATGAGCAGCCAATTACCCTAAATAACAGCAGTTTTGATACTTTTGTAAAACAATATGCGCCAGATATTACTATTTTTGACCGTTTTATTAGTGAAGAACAATTTGGATGGCGCGTTTCTTCGGCTGCACCATGGTGCATGAAAATACTAGATTGTGAAGACCTACACTTTTTGCGTGATGCTAGACACCAAGCATACAAAGATACCAATAAAAACAACCTTAATGCACTCACACCAGAGCAGTCTAACGCCTATTTATATAGTGATCTTTGTAAAAGAGAATTAGCATCAATTTTACGTTGTGATCTCAGTATTTTACTCTCTAATTATGAATACCAATTGCTCACAAAAGTCTTTGGTATACCGAAAACCCTGCTTCATTACTGTCCTTTTTTATTCCCTGAACAATCCATAAAACCGGCTAAAAGCTATGAACAGCGAATTGATTTTATCAGCATCGGTAGTTTCAGGCATGCGCCAAATTGGGACGCTGTACTCACCCTAAAACAAAAAATTTGGCCTGCAATACATCAAGCTCTACCGTCCGCCTTCTGCCATGTTTACGGGTCTTACTTAACACCCAAAGCAAAGCAACTTGAAAATAAACAGCAGGGTTTCTTGGTGCATGGTTACGCAAAAGACGCACAAGAGGTCATCGGTAACGCAAGAGTTTTACTGGCACCGTTGAATTTTGGTGCTGGTATTAAAGGAAAGTTAGTAGATGCGATGCAATGCAAAACACCATCAGTTACCACAGAACTTGGGTCAGAAGGGTTACTCCCTTCTCTTGAGGACGACAATAAACTTGATGAAGATAATAAACTTAATGAAGATAATAAATCGTCGGAGCAAAATACTTTATGGCCGGGTGCTATTCATAACATCCAATCATCAACCGACTCTTTTATACAATCATGCATCACACTATATGCAGATGAGAACATATGGAGCCTAGCGAGCAATCGCAGTAAACCGCTCTTTTCATCAATATTTGACTATACGAAACAATCCAAGCAGTTAACGCAATGTATTCAGAAAATTAGTGCAAATTTAACAAAGCATCGTCAACAGCACTTTTTAGGACAAGTAATACAACATCATACAATCAATAGCACGAAATATATGAGCCAGTGGATTGAAGCTAAAACGCGGTTAAAGCAAAATCAACACTCAGATTAAGCATCAGATTTTATTACGTATTGCTAACTTGGCTTTTATCGCTGTGATCGCATTTTGAATCCCGTCTTGTCTACCGACACTAAAAAAAGGGGTTAGATTTAACTCTGCCAGGTATGCAAAATAGTCGAAACAGGCAGCAGCAGAAGTGTTTTTTGGGACACTGCGATTGTTAGTTAAGGGGGTATTTAAATGCCTTACTTTCTCTAAGAGCAGGGCAAGAATGCCTCTAATAATTTTACTTTGGGAGTACGCACACAGTTGGTCATTATAGTATGCAATCCATAAATTAGACTCACACCCAAATACTGCATTTTCATGCAAGCGCATTTCAAAAGGCAGTACATTAAGGTCTTTACTTGCCAATAGTAACTGACGATATTGATTATCCCACCCTTTCGCTTGTTTTATATTAAATGAAATCGGCAATGCCTCACTAACTTTACCAACAGTGCTGTTGTCATTGACATGGTTAATTGAGTTAGATTTATTTTTTTTATCAGTGAGAGGGGTAATATCTTGCTGTTCTGACTTCGTTATCAATTGAGAACCAGCACTCTCGTCTAACTCCGCCAGGGTGCTGTCTAATGCGCGCAAAAAGTACTGAATATCCTGCTCAGTGGTGTAACAACCAACCGAGACTCGCATGGTGCCAGTAATATTTAAAACATTCATCAATGGCATTGCGCAATGATGCCCCACCCTGACAGCTATATTTTTTTGATATATTAATGTAGCCACATCATGTAAGTGATGATTGGTAAAAACAAACGAATGCAACGCGATTGAGCAGCCCAGTATTTCTTGACCTGCATTTTGATTACGCTGGTTAGCTTGGGATTGGTTGCATGCCAAAATATTCCCTAGTAAGCGTATGTCATTTCGCTTTTCTAAACCATCGCTAAGTAACTTAAACAGTAATATTTCATGTTGTTGAATGCTCGCCATATTTAACTTCAAAAATGTAGCGGCTGCGCCTAAACCAATAACTCCTGAAACATTAGGTGTTCCACCTTCAAACTTTAATGGCGAAGCTTGATACTCCGCTTCAGTAAATGAAACACGTGTTATCATTTCGCCCCCCAATCGCAGTGGTAACAATCCATTCAATAAACTACTTTTTCCATACATTACACCGACACCGGTCGGGGCATACATCTTGTGTCCACTAAACACATAAAAATCACAGTCAATTGCGGTAACATCGACAGGCATATGAGCGATAGCTTGGGTTCCATCAATGATAGTCAATATATTTTGCTGATTTGCTAGACGACAAACCTCTTTTACCGGATAAATATTACCTAATGCATTCGAAACATGAGCCATTGCTAAAATAGCAACATCTGAGTTCAGTTGTTTCAAAAATGCGGCATATTCAAGTTGAGTAAATTGGCCCTGTTCTGAAATATTGACTACTTCGATACTCAGCCCAAGTCTTGCCGACAATCGCTGCCAAGGTAAAATATTGGCATGATGTTCACTAGCTAATATCAATATTTTATGGCCAGCTATCATATGCTGTTGCAGTCCTGATGCAATAGTATTAATGGACTCTGTCGCACCGCTATTGAACACAATTTGTTCGTTAGTGTGACTATTGATAAGTTGAGCGGTTAAATCACGCGCTTGCTCATAGAGCAAGGTCGCATCATTCGCAATTGCATAGGCACTGCGATGCACCGTAGCACTCGACAAACAATGATAGTCATTTACTGCTTGAATTACCGATTGATGTTTCTGTGTAGTTGCAGCACTATCCAAATAGACCTGTTCAGGTTTGTTTGTAAAAAATGGAAATTGATTTTTGAACACGTAAACTCTTCCGATGGTTTGGTTAATTTTAAAATACTCAATCAATGTTAAACCGATCACAGTATAATAACGGTATTAAGTGTTAATTTCCCAATGATTAAAGAGAATAATAACAAAATGAAAATGGTTTTTTTCAATATCCCTTCTATTTATGTGCTGCGTCACCCGTTGCAAGTACTTATAAATAAGCAGCAATACCTCACTAGCCCAATTTGCAAAACTATTCAGAGTGCGCATGACTGAATTACAAATATTAGGAGCGATAGCCAGCATCATAGGCTTAGCTATCGTCATTAGAAACACTGATTTTAAGCAACTAATCGATGACAGTGCTTTTCAACACCGTTTTTTTGGTGCCAGCGCAGCCGTGTTCGTCCTTTGGATTTTTCGCGTAGGTATAGTAGATGAACTGCAGGTCCACTTCATTTGGCTAACCTCACTGGCTCTTATATTAGGATTTAGATGGGCCATAATATCGTCAAGTTTTGTCTTACTGGGTATGACTATCACTGGTTATGAGAAATTTTCTATGTTAGGCATTAACTGGTTGTTAGGTACATTACTCCCGATATCCGTAACCTATGCCATTTTCAGTTGGTCATTTCACAAGTTACCTAAGAACCTATTCGTTTATATTTTCGTGTGTGCATTTTTCCCAGGAGCAATCACGGTTTCATTAAAAATCATTGCAATGGCAGGCTACTTCCAATTAGATACTGATTTAGGCTGGGACGTTATTTTCAATAACTACGTGTTACTAATTCCCCTTCTGCTATTCTCAGAAGCTTTCTTTAATGGCTTCACCATAACGTCATTGGTCATACACAAGCCCCAATGGGTTTATACCTTTCATGACAAATTTTACATTGATGGTAAGTAGAAATTTTATTTAACTGCAATAAAAAAATGCGACGATGGTTTGTCAAAACCATTGTCGCTCACTTTATCAACACCGTATTTATCAACACAGCTTATATTAATAATACCTCAACCGATAACTGAGCCCGCAATACGTTAGCTAAAACGAATAAAAATCGTTCGAAAGAACATATCTTTATGCTCTACTCAAAAATAACATCTAGGATATTAGATAACTCTGACTTACCTTCCCTGATTTCTTCTTTTGTCAAACCAGCAAGTTCATGCGGAAAGACTAACCATTCGTCACTTTCATTGACATAGTAGTCTGGCACGATACTCGTTTTGTTATTGTTTGGTTTGTACCACGGGGTAGCAATCCTAATTTCTTTCGGTGTATTTAAGCGCATCAGTGCTTCAATTTGCTTAGTCAATGCTTCTACACTGCGTCCCGAATCAAATACGTCATCAACAATCAATAAGCTGTCACCGGCGTTAGCGTTCTCAATGAGATAATGGAGACCGTGTACTTTAATCTCTTTTGATTGTTTGTTAATACCGTAATACGACGAAGTTCTAACAGCAATATGGTCTGTTGGCGTATTTTTGTATTCAAAAAACTCTTGAACTGCGATCCCTATTGGAGCTCCGCCTCGCCAAATTCCAATAATAAAATCAGGACGAAATCCATCGTTAAAAACTTTAGCCGCTAGACGAAAACTGTCTTCTAGTAGCGATTGTGAGCTGATGTAATTTTTACTCAAAATGTAAATTCTCTTTCTAGGTGTAAATAAATTGAATAATTGTGCATGGACGCTAATTTACTAATAACTAGTCTCTTGATTTTGAAACAAACAATTCAGCCCTCACAGATTAAGGTTGATTATAGCGCCTATTGAGTTTGTAAGCTATTTGCAGGTTTAATAGATGCCGCTTTGTACGCCGGATAGAGAGTAGCAAGTATACAAAGGCCGAGTGAACCGGCAGAGATTATGATAATTTCAGACAGTTTCATTTCAATAGGCAAACCGGAGCCATTAGGACCAAAAGCGAGACCTGAGCCGAGAAAACCTAAAATATCGTTCAAGAAAAACACCAACAGTAAGCCAATTGCAACACCCGATATGACTCCTTTAATACCATTAAAAATGCCATTGAGCACAAATATCAGCATGACATCTGTTGGCACTAAACCTTGCGTTTGCAGTATAGCAATATCATGGGTCTTTTCAGTGACTACCATTACTAACGCAGAGACTATATTGAATGCTGCCACTGCAATAATTAGAAAAAGCATTAATGACATCATGTTTTTTTCCATACCGACTGCATCAAAAAGAGGTCCCTGTCTCTCGCGCCATGTCGTATATTTTAGACCTTGTTTGTCCAGTTCATCCACAATAGCTTGATATTGAAAAGCATCATTCAAATACAAGCGCGTTCCTGCAAAAGCTAAATTTCGCTTGCGTGACAGCTTCGCAACATCATTTATGTTCATCAGCATTACTTTATCGTCAGCTTCTGAATCTAATTGAAACATACCAGCAACTGTCACTAGGCGTTGACTCGGCATTCTTCCTAGCGGAGTATAAGTACTCGCAGACGGACTAATTACGCGCAGTCGTTGACCGATAGAAACACGCAGTTGGTTAGCAAGCGACTGGCTGATGAGCACATTAAAGCTGCCGCTTTGTAGAGCATCCCATTCACCAGCAATTACGTTTTGAGCGATAATAGAATGGCGTTTTTCCGCAGAAGTATCGATACCTTGTAAAAATAATCCTTTAATTAACTTACTTGATTGCACAATGACTTCTTGTTCCACAAAATCTGTACTTGCTAGTACCTGCTCCTGTAAAGATTGCGGCAACAATATAGGCCCTTTATTGTCCACTACTATATGCGGTAAAATACCTAAAATCTTCTTTTTTAGTTGCCCTTCTAGACCATTCATAACCGAAAGTACGGCAATTAATGAAGCAATTCCAAGTGCAATCCCAACCACTGAGAACAAGTTGATAAAAGAAACAAAGCTGCGTTTAGTAGATGTTTTCGAATATCGTAAACCGATAAAGGCAGATATAGGCAGAGACGGGAGTAAGGAAAAACGCATAAGCTTATTTTTTGCCCTATTGTGACTCGCAGAGTAAGTATTGAACCGAGCTCAGCGTTATTTAATTAATATAAAGACAAAGGATCGCAAACCAGAGTGAAACCTGAGTCGTTTTTTGGTAGATTAGCAGTTGTCGTATTATTGGACTTATTTCAAGTGAGTCCAATTTAACTCTCGCACTGCCTGACAAAAGCAGAAAAAACGCTATCGACACGGTTATTATAAACATCTAATGTCAGATAGTAACAATTTATACTAAAAGATTAACAACTCAGAAGACAGCGTCACATTAACGAAATTTTTGCATAGGACATTGCATTTGAACTCATTAGAAGATAAAAAACAGAGATTTGCCTCATTCTTTTTAATCAATCACCCAACTAAAGTTAACATAAGTGTGATTGACTCAAAGCAAGCAACGCAATCAATGGACGAATTTGAAAGTGAGATGCCTTATGCATTTAGAATTGCTTCAGAATTATCCGAAATTGAATCACAGGCCCTTAAACCATTGCGCTCAATGGGTGAGAAGCTCGAAGGCTTAGTTAATTATCTGCAACTGCAATCGCGTAAGATTGATCTCATGATGTCGTATATTTTAATCCAACAAGACGATGAAAACAAACGTGCTGAAGCATTGAAATTCGGTGGAGGCGGTTTAATTGTGAGCCACACATCCCCTATCAAAATAGGCGTTGCAGTGGAAGTGAAAGTATTTCTCGAAAAGGAAGCGGCTGCCATTTTTTGTTTAGCTGAAGTGATTGACGTAGAAGTTATCGATGATCTTTATCACGTCAGTTACGTTTACACGCACATTCGCGACCAAGACCAAGAATTGCTTGTGAGGGCGAGCCTTCATTTGCAAACCAGTCAATTACGCAATAATCGTTAAACAACCATAGAGAAACAATTAAGTAGTATGTCTAATCTATTTTCTGTGCCTTTACCAAAGGCAAAATCACTGAATAGCTCAAATGTTATTGATCATATTCACTGGGGTGAGCTAAAAGGCGCAAGCCAAGCACTCAGCATTGCTAATGCGGCCAAACAACACAGTGGACCTCTATTAGTTTTAATAGAAGATAGTCCGAGTGCGATTAAACTAGAAAAAGAACTTGCTTTTTTTCTGCGTAACCAAGACGTGCATGTCCAACTTTTTCCGGACTGGGAAACACTTCCCTACGATGGTTTTTCGCCTCATCAAGATATTGTTTCGCAACGTTTAGAGACGCTTTACTTACTCAGCAAAAAACAGCCGGGCATTTTTATTGTGCCAATCAACACTCTTTTACAGCGTTTAGCGCCAGTCGAATATGTTGGTCAACATCTGATGTATTTAAAAGTTGGCGAAACGATTAATACCGATGAATTTAAACGTAAACTCGAAAAATCAGGGTACTTACATGTTAGCCAAGTAATGACCCATAGTGAATTTTCGGTACGTGGCAGTATTATTGATTTATTCCCAATGGGCAGCGATCAACCTTTTAGAATTGATTTGTTTGATGATGAAATAGATTCAATTCGCTATTTTGACCCCGATACCCAACGAGGGTTGGACGAAACGAAAGAGATACGTTTACTGCCAGCTAGAGAGTTTCCGACAGACAAAGATGCGATAACCAGATTTAGAGAACGCTATCTCGATAAATTTGAGCGCAGTAATACCGCTGACAAGGAATCTATTTTCTATCAAGTAAGCAAAGGCACAATGCCCAGCGGTATCGAATATTATTTACCGTTATTTTTTGAAAAAACATCCACCTTATTTGATTATTTAAATGACGATGCCCTAATGATCTACTACGGCGATCTCAATAAGGCGTCTGACCGATTCAATAAAGATTTATTGCAACGTTACGAGCAATACCGCTATAACTTAGCCAGGCCATTGTTATCGCCCATTGATTTATATCTTGATGCGAATGAATTACTGACTCGTCTCAAACAGTGGCCTAGTGCACAGCTAATAAGTGACTCGTTACAAAAAAAAGCAGGTAAACATAATTTTGATTGCCGCCCTATCGACGGTATCGGCATTGACTTAACCGCAACAAATCCTTACCAAGCAATTCAGGCAGAAGTAAAAAAAGCTAAAGAAAAGGGTAAAAAAGTCATTTTTTGTGCTGAATCACAGGGCCGCAAAGAAAACTTAATGGATGTTTTGCACAAAGCAAAAATATATCCAATTAACAGCCCTACTTTTGACGCCGCATTAGAGGAATCGACACATTCTGTTTTTATTTGTGTCGGTATGGTCGAAAACAGTTTCGAATTTGCAGATAAAAACCAAGCGTTTTTATTCGTTACAGAAACACAACTACTCGGCCATAAGGTTAGCAAAAGGAAATTAAAAGACAAACGCAAAGCAACTGATGAAAGTGCCATTGTTAGGAATCTTGCTGAACTAACTGAGGGCCAGCCGGTCGTGCATATTAACCACGGTGTCGGTCGTTTTCTTGGCTTAAAAACATTAGATGCCGGTGGTGTGACTACTGAGTATTTATCGATTGAATACGCTAAACAAGCCAAATTATATGTACCTGTATCCAGTTTACATCTAATTAGCCGCTTTAGTGGCGGAGATGCGGACCATGCGCCGTTGCATAACCTAGGTAACGATACTTGGACAAAAGCTAAACGCAAAGCGGCGGAGAAAGTAAGAGATGTCGCTGCCCAATTATTAGACGTTTATGCTAAACGGGCTGCCAAACCAGGTTTTGCATATCCTATTGAATGGAGCGAATATAGAACATTTCAAGACAGCTTTCCTTTTGAGGAAACCGTGGACCAAGACACCGCTATTAACGCAGTACTGCAGGACATGGGCAGTGGGAATGCGATGGACAGACTCGTTTGTGGTGACGTCGGTTTCGGTAAGACCGAAGTTGCTATGCGCGCCGCATTCATTGCAGCATCTAGTGGTAAACAAGTCGCCATTTTGGTACCTACAACACTTTTAGCACAACAGCACTATGAAAACTTTAAGGATCGCTTTGCACAATGGCCGTTCAAAATCGAAGTTATTTCTCGATTTGGCAGTGCCAAAGAGCAAAAAGCAGTTATTGATGACCTTGCTAATGGACAAGGCGACATCGTTATTGGCACGCATAAACTATTGCAAGATGATGTCAAATTTAAAGATTTAGGCCTTGTTATTATTGATGAAGAACATCGCTTTGGTGTTCGTCAAAAAGAAAAATTTAAAGCATTACGGGCCGACGTTGATATTCTTACTCTTACCGCTACGCCTATTCCTCGAACCTTGAATATGGCCTTGAGTGGCATGCGTGATTTATCGATTATTGCTACGCCGCCGGCAAAGCGACTTGCTATAAAAACATTTGTGCAAGTGCGCCACACTGACATTATTCGTGAAGCCATTATGCGAGAGATATTGCGTGGTGGACAAGTTTACTTCTTGCATAATGAAGTTAAAACTATCGAACAAACCGCGCGCGAGATTGAGGAAATCATCCCTGAAGCACGGATCGCGATTGGCCATGGTCAGATGCGTGAACGTGAACTAGAAAATGTGATGAATGACTTTTATCATCAGCGCTATAACGTATTAGTCTGTACCACTATTGTCGAGACAGGCATTGATGTGCCGACAGCAAATACAATCATTATGGATAGGGCTGACCATTTAGGCTTAGCGCAATTGCATCAATTGCGCGGCCGCGTGGGTCGTTCTCATCATCAAGCTTATGCCTATTTATTAACACCGCATCCAAAGCGAATGACTAAAGACGCAGCAAAGCGTCTAGAAGCGATCGCCTCTCTTGAGGATCTTGGCGCAGGGTTTGCGTTAGCAACACACGATTTAGAGATCCGGGGTGCTGGAGAGTTGCTGGGAGACGACCAATCAGGACAAATCAATACGATTGGCTTTAGTCTGTATATGGAAATGTTAGAACAGGCTGTTGAAGCACTCAAAGAAGGCAAAGAGCCGTCATTAGACGACGTTCTCGCTGCACAGACTGAAGTTGATTTGCGCATACCAGCCCTGCTTCCTGATAACTATATAGGTGATGTTAATACACGATTGTCACTTTATAAGAAATTAGCGGGCTGCAAAAATCAAAATGAAATTGACGAATATCAAATCGAGTTAATAGACCGCTTTGGTCTACTACCAGATAGCGCTAAGAACTTAGTTAAGCAATCAGGTCTGAAACTAAAAGCACAAAAAGTCGGTATTCGAAAGATTGAAACGACTCAGGCAGGTGGGCTTATTGAGTTTGAGCAAACGACTAAAATAGATCCCAGTTTCTTAATACAGCTTATCCAAAAATATCCGAGTCTGTATAAGTTTGAAGGCCCTTTGAAGCTAAGATTCATGAAAAAGCTCGACAGTGCAGCGCAAAAATTGGATCATGTGCGTGATTTACTCGATAAATTTTTAAAGGAATGCCATGCAAGCTAGTGCCTCACTTCTGAGTCTTTTCGTTAGTTGCGCCAATGATTCAGCGCGCAAGGTGATTACGGGTGTAAAATGTGCTGTTAGCTCATTGGCTGGTATGAAACCAAATTTAACGATAATCACGGCCACTGGAACTGCATTGGTCTTGCTTTCAACACCAATGCAAGCCCTGTCGCAAGAAGAAGAGGATTGGTGGTTTGACGTAGAAGTTATTGCATTTAAGCGCAACACTGCGAACACGCTACTTGAAGAAGATTTTAGCTATATAACCCATGAAGTATTGTCAACAAAAGCAATTGACCTCATTAGTCTTCCTTTATACCGCAGAGCTAATCCGTTACTTGACTTACAACGAATGCTTTATGAGTGCTCATCCAACTCAACATTATATCAATCAAATTTACCTGTTTTAGATAACAACGAAAGCATTAATTTAATTGATTTTAATAATGATACAGCTGATTTTTCTAATAAATACAAGCTATTTACGCCTCTAATGAACAGTGAAGAACGCTTTCGTATTTTATTGGATGCACAGAACTGCAGTAAGCAAAAACAAGCAATTGCAAGTTCGTTGTTAGTGGTTCGTAGTACAAGTAAAATCCCCGTTTACTTGCAGCAACCTAGCATTAGCATCACTGAAAATGCGCACTTGCTAGATGACAATCAACTGACACTCATCGATTATGCAAAAAAGTTATTTGGACAGCGCGATATTCATGCATTAAACCACATAGCCTGGCGCCAAGCAGTATTTTTTGGAGAACAAAATTCGGTATTTTATCGCGTATTTGCGGGTGATAAACTGAAACTCCCAGAACAATCAATATCTTCATATGAGACTTTAAAGCAAAAATATGACCCTGAAATAAAAAATATTATCGATCAAAACTCCGAGACATTTTTTGCTGAGTTAAAGCAACAATTGAATGAAGGAAATCCTGTCAATTGGGAAAGTAGAGCGAGTAATAAAAAAAGTGAATTGACTGACCCAGCTCCCATAGATGATGTGTGGGAAATCGATGGTAAAGTAAAAGTTTATTTGAAGTATATAAATCGAGTCCCCTATTTACATATTGAGTCAGAATTTGAATTTCATGAATTAGAACTTAATAGTTTTGGCGAAGCTGAAATTGAACAATATCCGTTTAAGCAACGTAGACGTGTGATAAGTAAGCAAATTCACTATTTTGATCATCCCAAAATGGGGATTATTATTAGACTACAGCGCTATGAAAAGCCCAAAGAAGAAGACAATGAAGATATATACTAAAACTGGTGACAAGGGCACAACGCAGGTGTACACCTCGGAAGTGCTCCGTTTGGATAAGAATGATGCTATTTTAGAATGTTATGGCTCAATCGATGAGTTGAATAGCCATATAGGGTTATTGAGTGCATTGATGAGTAATATAGACGCTGACATCAATGATGCAAATAGTCTTAGTCCAACCTTTATGTTCGATATTCAAAAAACGTTATTCAGTATTGGTTTTGCTATATCAGACAAGCCGCAAATTGATGACAATGCAACACAAGTACTAGAGGATGCGATTGATAAATTGCAGCAAGAATTGCCAGCGCAAACAAAGTTTATCTTGCCAGGAGGAAGCCAGTTGGCCGCCCAAGCCCATATATGTAGGACTGTTGCAAGAAGAGCTGAGAGAACAATTGTCAGCGTATCGCAACAACGAAACGTGCCGGCTATATGTATACAATATTTAAACCGTTTATCCGATTATTTTTTTGTTGCTGCTAGAGCATTTAATTGTAGAGCTCAAATTGCTGATATTGAAGTATAGATAAAATCAGCTCCTGCTGGGCCTGCCAGCAGGTTTTGTTTGCGTCTACCTGGCTTAACCGTTGACCTTAAGAGAACTGTTCATTGGCTAAATTGATTAGCCTGACACTGGCTAGATAAGTCGCTTGTATTTGTTGCTGATTCGGTATCGCTTGACGCGGTTCCTTTTGAAGTAAGTTCAGCCATCTTTGACTATAAACCTTTTTTTGACTCAGCCCATCTAACACTTTTTCTGCTTCGGAAGGGGCATTGCAAACCAATACCATATCACAACCAGCCTCTATGGCGAACTCAGCGCGATCAGTCACACTTCCTGCAATACTCGCCGCCTGCATTGACAAATCGTCTGAAAATACGACGCCTTCAAAGCCAAGCTCTTTACGCAAAATTTGTTTTATCCAAATTGATGAGAATCCTGCTGGCTTGCTATCTACACTAGGATATATGACGTGTGCTGGCATCACTGCATCTATCTTTTTTTCACTAATAAGCTGTTTAAACACTCTCATATCTTGCTCATGGATTTCATTAAAGCTACGTGTATCAACAGGCATAGCGATATGGCTATCCTCTGCTACTGAGCCATGGCCGGGAAAATGTTTACCCGTGCTTTTCATACCAGCTGTATGCATCCCTTTAATATATGCACCACTTAGACGAATAACCTGCTCAGGCTCAGATGAAAATGCCCTGCTTCCTATAACTTCGCTAACCCCATTAAGGTCGAGAACGGGTGCAAAACTAATATCAATTCCTAATTGAAGTAACTCATAAGCCATACAAAATCCCATCGCTTGTGCTAAGTCGAATTGTATATTTTGCGATACTTCAAATCTTTCAATATTTGCCATAGCTGGAATTTGAGTGAAACCGTCTCTGAAACGCTGAACTCTCCCACCTTCATGATCAACGGAAATAAGAAAAGGCTTTTTTACAGTGCGCCTGATGTCTTTTATCAACGCCGATAATTGCGATCTTTCAGCATAGTTACGGCTAAATAATATTAAACCACCACACAAAGGGTGTTGTAATATTTCGCGCTCAACAGGGCTCAGTTCAAAACTGTGCACATCAAGAATAACAGGTGACATAGTGTTCCTTTTTAACAATTTCCTATACGTTTTTTTTAAAAAACGCTGGGGATAAAACTTGAAAGCTAAGTAGGTTTGACTTAGCCTTAACTATAATAAAGGTTAAACATAAAAAGAAAAACAAATGAAGTTAATCAAACCTATACTCTTTACTGTATTTTCTCTCGCACTAGTTATTTTCATCGTTGTCTATTTTATTTTACGCGCCAGTTTACCCTCGCTCGATCACAAATTCTCAACTGAATGGGTTGAAAGTAGCACAACCATCGAAAGAGATAGTATTGGAGTAGCGAAAATTAACGCTCAGTCACACTCCGATGCCGTTTTCGCATTGGGTTATGCACATGGACAGGATCGCTTATTTCAAATGGATTTACTTCGTCGCAGTGCTGCTGGCGAACTATCCGAAATTGTAGGCGACATTGCAATTGATATCGACAAGAAAGCTCGCTTTCACCAATTTCGACAACGTGCCAGGAAAGCGATTACCAATTTACCAGAAGAACAAAAAAACCTGCTTGAAAACTATGCAAGAGGCGTTAATTTAGCAGCCAGCGAGTATATGGCAAAGCCTTTTGAGTACTTGCTGACGCGAACTGAGTTTACAGAATGGCTTCCTGAGGATAGCTTGCTGGTGAGTTACAGTATGTACCTAGATTTGCAGGGAGGTCAGGTAGAAAGAGATCTAGTAAACACTTTCCTTGTAGATAAATTTGGTTATGGTTTGCTAGACTTCTTCAATATGCAAAGCCCCTATCAAGCAGCATTAGATGGCAGTATTCTAGGTGGTCAGAAACCCGAAATTCCTAGTTTAAATATCGATTTAAGCAAACTAAAGAAAAATACAGATATCAGCGATGGCCTGCTCTCATTCAGTAGTATTGCAGAACCTTTAGATATTGGCAGTAACAATTGGGCCGTCACTGGAGCACTAACAGATTCCGAAAGTGCGATGGTTAGCGATGATATGCACTTAGGTTTGCGTGTACCATCAATTTGGTATCGTGCACAGTTAAATTACATTTCAAAAGGAAAAGAGACAACCATAACAGGCGTTTCTTTGCCCGGTACACCTATCATTATTGTTGGTTCTAACGGCCATGTTTCTTGGGGATTCACAAATGCAAACCTCGATAATGTTGATTGGATAAGGCTTAAAGATGAAACTAAAACTGAGATTATTAGCGAAGTAATAACGTTAAAAGATGGAGAAGAAGTACTTAAAATAGAAATGAGTCAATATGGACCAGTACGAACAATGGACGATAAACGTTATGCTCTGGTATGGGTTGCCCATCAGGACTATGCAGTAAATATGTCAATAATGGAAATGGCGAAGGCTCGAAGCCTAGAAGAAGCCTTTGCTATTGCAGACAAAGTTCGCATTCCAGTGCAAAACCTTATGCTTGGAGACGCACAAGGCAATGCAGGCTGGCGTCCTATTGGAGCTGTAACCGCGAGGAAAACGCCTAGTCTATTTGCTATTGACGAAGAAGATTATTCTGACCTTTGGTTGCAGCAGGAGCCAAATCTACCGACTCATATTAATCCGAGCCATGGTCGTCTATGGACAGCAAATGCCAGAGTTATTTCAGCAGATGACTTTCCTCGATACGGTGATGGTGGCTATGCCGTTGGTGCTAGAGGCTTACAAATTAGAGATCGCTTGTTTGAGAAGGAAATTTTTACTGAACAGGATTTCTATTCAATACAGATGGACAATGAAGCTCGTTTTATTATGCCATGGCATATGAAACTAATTAACGTATTACGCAAGAGTCCTCTGTTATATGCAAAAGATATCGAAATACTAAATCAATGGAAAAACTGCGCATGCGCAGAGTCAATTGGTTATACCCTCGCTCGCCGTTATCGCTCAACAATTATTAATTCTTTATTAGCTCCCATTTACGATGCCATGCCAAACGCTGATCTTTCATTGGAAAGTGCATTGAGAGGCATTGAACCCGCGATTTGGATACTATTAGACACAGAAGCAGTTGATTGGTTACCCAGTGAGTTTTCTTCTTACGACAATTTTCTGCTCGCTAGCTATACCAGTACAAAAACAGAATTAATTAAACAATATGATGCCAATCCTCAAACACTAGAAGGACTTGAATGGGGCAATGTAAATAAATTAAAAATACAACATCCATTTGCTAGTCAGTTAGGCCCATTCGCAGGTCTGCTAAACATGCCCGAAGTTGACGGATTTGGTGATAGTTTTATGCCCGCGGTGCAGTTGTCTAAATTCGGCGCGTCACAACGATTAATTGTTCGCCCTGGAAATGAGGATAAAGGCATATTAACATTGCCCGGAGGACAATCTGGACACCCGCTATCTGAGTTTTATAGCGCTGGCTTCATGGCATATGCACAAGGGAAGAACACACCACTACTGCCGAGTGAAACGCAGCATGTAATTACTATTTCGCCGCAAATGACTAGCAATCCCTGATTTTTTAACTAATTTTGCAGCGTCTCGAGCCGACCACTATTAATCATATAGTCTTTCCATTGCGCCCTCGCCTCTTGTGTGAAATCAGCACCTAGGGGGTTATCATCTGCTAACAATTTTGCAGCGCGTTGTATTGCGCTATCCCGTGCATTAATAAGTGACAATGCTCTCTGGTGCACACCAGTTAAGTATGGATATTTTTGTATAAGGTCATCAATGCTATTAAAACTCATGAATCTCTCGATAAATTCGTCGTTAAATAATTGCTTTTTTGCCTCAAATTCAATAAACATCAAGCCCTGCTCTCCGCTGATTCGAGCTAGATCGCGTTCAGATAAATGCACTTCTTTGGCGACTGCGAGTAATTGATCCTGCCAGTCTTTCAGTGACACTTGGTCATTACTGCGCACCGATTGCTTAATACCTATTTGAAAATCAGCTGTATTAAGTAATTCATCTAATGTAAGCAGAGGTTTTAAACTAGCACTTGATTGCGGAGACGATACTGTAGAATTTGTTGTATTCGCCGAGGTATTGTTATGCTCTGGCTGGCATGCCGTCAAAAGAACAAAAGAGCCCGCATAAAGCGAGCATTTTAGAAAGTTAGCCGAAGCTAGCCAGTTTACTCTTCTATAAGTACAAAAGTTAGAAAGTATGTTCCTAGCTAGTTTTGATGTTTTCAACACGACTTTTTAGTTTTTGACCTGGTCTAAAGGTAACAACTCTTCGGGCTTTGATAGGAATATCTTCACCTGTTTTTGGGTTTCGACCAGGACGCTCATTTTTAGTGCGCAGGTCAAAGTTACCAAAGCCTGAGAGTTTAACTTGCTCTCCGGCTTCTAGACAGGATTTAACTTCTTCAAAAAACGCTTCAACTAAGTCTTTTGCGTCTTTCTTATTTAAACCCAACTTTTCAAATAAATGTTCAGCCATTTCGGCTTTGGTTAATGCCATTCGATTAATCTCTCAAAGATGCACTAAAGTTAACTTCCAGCGCTTTCACTACTATATCAACAGATTTTTGTATATCTGCATCTTCTAATGTTCGTTCTGAGTTTTGCAACCAAATTGAAAGTGCCAAGCTTTTAAAGCCTAGCTCAATACCTTGACCTTTATATACATCAAATAAGTTCATGTCAATTAAATCGGTTACGCCAAGTTTTTCGATACATTTTAACATCTTACCTGTATCGACACTTTCCTCTACTGTAACAGCAATATCTCTTCTATTCACTGGAAACTTAGAAATTGCTTTGATCCAAGGCAATGTTCTTGTACAAATACTAACCAATTCCAACTCAAAAGCAAAGGTCTTACCGCTTAAACTTAGTCCTTTTTCCAATTTTGGATGAATTGCACCGATAAAACCAATGCATTTACCCGCCTTATAAATGCCAGCGCATTGCCCGGGGTGGAATACCGTGTGTTTTTCAGCTCTAAATTCAACCTCTTGGGTATCGATACCTAGGCCAATTAATTCTTCAGCTATCGCTTTTACATCAAAGAAATCCAAGCCAATCGTGGGAATGGTCCAATGTTCATTGGCAACGTTACCAGACATAACACCCGCAATCATCTCTTGTTGTTTTACGCCTGATTTTTCACCTGAATCCGGCGTAAAACGCAAACCTGTTTCAAATAATTTGATATTACTCTGTTGACGTTTTTGGTTATACGATAACGCTGATAATAACCCTGGCAATAAGCTCACGCGCATAACAGACATGTCTGCTGAAATAGGATGAGGTAAAACTAAGCCCTCAACGTCTGGAAACATTAATGCTTGCTTTTTAGGGTCTACGAATGAGTAAGTAATGGCTTCCTGAAAACCTTGGTCTACTAATACATCTTTAAACCGATAGGTATTTATTTTAGTTTCATTACTCTCTCTGATTTTCAAACTAGCAACAGGAGCCTGATTTGGTATATTGTTATAACCGTATACTCGCGCAACTTCTTCAATCAAGTCTTCTTCAATATTCATATCAAAGCGGTATAACGGCGCTATAACCTCCCAATCACCGTCTATTGACGTAACTTGCAATCCCAATCGGTTAAGGATATCGGTGACCCTGTCAGCCGGTATATCGATACCAAGCACTAGACTTAATCTTGCAGCTCTCAATTTTATAGAGCGTACTTTTGGTAGATGCTTTTCGTCTTTTGCTTCAACAATTGGGCCTACGTTTCCGCCAACGGCGTCAATGAGTAGTTGTGTTGCTCTCTCCATTGCCTGAACTTGCAATGATGGGTCAACCCCACGTTCATAGCGATGCGATGCGTCTGTATGCAAACCATACTGACGAGCCTTGCCCATTATAGCGTCTGGAGCAAAAAACGCACTTTCTAAGAAAACATCAGTTGTTGCAGTCGTCACACCAGAGTGTAATCCACCAAATATGCCAGCCATTGCCAAGGCTTTTTGGTTATCAGCAATTACTAATGTATTTGCTTTCAAGTTTACTTCACTTTCATCAAGCAGGGTTAATTTCTCACCCTCCTTTGCCATTCTAATAACAACATCACCGGCCAACTTGTCGTTATCAAATGCATGCATTGGATGGCCTAACTCAAGTAAAACATAGTTAGTTACATCAACAACGGCATCAATACTTCTGGTGCCACTTCGGCGCAATTTTTCCTGCATCCACAACGGGCTTGGGCGAGACAAATCGACTCCTTTGATAACGCGTCCTAAATAACGAGGGCAAGCTTCAGGTGCTTCTAATGTTATAGCGCGAACGTCATCAATGGTTGCAGTCACAGCTTTAATCTCTGGTTCTGTAACATCTAATTGATTCAACACACCGACTTCACGTGCAATGCCTTTCATACCGAGGCAATCCGCACGGTTGGGGGTTAAATCGACTTCAATACTATTGTCATTAAGGTGCAAGTAATCTCGTAAATCGGCACCGATTGGCGCGTCACTTGGTAACTCCATAATACCGCTATGATCATCACCCATCCCAAGTTCTGAAAAACTACATAGCATACCGTAAGAAGGTTGACCGCGTAATTTTGCTTTTTTTATTTTAAAATTACCGGGCAATACTGCGCCAACCTTAGCAACAGCAACTTTAATGCCTAAACGACAATTAGGTGCACCACAAACGATATCAAGCAGCTCTTCGCTACCCACATTAATTTTTGTCACTTGCAGTTTATCAGCGTCTGGATGTTGGCAACATTCAACCACTTCACCAACAACAACGCCGCTAAATTGTTCGGCTACTGCTGCAATGTCGTCAACCTCAAGACCTGCCATGCTCAATTGCTCTGACAATTCATTTGTCGATATTGCAGGATTAACCCACTCTCTTAACCACTGTTCACTGAATTTCATTATTACACTCTGTCTTACTTAAATTGCTTGAGGAAACGAAGATCGTTCTCGAAGAATGCACGCAAATCATTTACGCCATAACGTAACATGGTTAAACGTTCAACACCCATGCCAAACGCAAAGCCAGTGTATTGCTCAGGGTCGATATTAACCGCTTTAAGTACGTTAGGATGAACCATTCCACAACCCAATACCTCTAACCATTTGCCGTCTTTACCCATTACATCAACTTCTGCTGATGGCTCAGTAAACGGAAAGTAAGAAGGTCTGAATCGAACCGTCATTTCTTCTTCAAAGAAGTGGTTTAAGAAGTCGTGTAAGACACCTTTTAATTCAGCAAAGCTAACTTTCTTATCAACCATTAAGCCTTCTATTTGGTGAAACATTGGCGTATGAGTTTGATCGTAATCGTTTCGATAAACTCGACCTGGAGATATAATTCTTAATGGCGGCTTTTGCGCTTCCATAGTGCGAATTTGCACCCCTGATGTTTGCGTTCTTAGCATCATGTCAGGATTGAAGTAAAAAGTATCGTGGTCTGCTCTTGCTGGATGGTTAGCCGGAATATTCAAGGCATCAAAGTTGTGAAACCCATCCTCAACTTCTGGACCCGTTTTTACTTCAAAGCCCAAGTCACCAAAAAAAGCTTCAATACGAGCAATAGTTCGGCTAACAGGGTGTAGATTGCCAATTTGTCTTGAACGACCTGGAAGCGTAACGTCAACAGATTCTGCGACAAGCTTTTCGTTCAACTGCGCATCTTGTTGGGCCTTTAACTTAACGCTGATCAGACCTTGTACTTCTTGCTTGGCTAAATTGATTTTTTGACCTGCAGCTGGGCGCTCTTCGTTAGACAACTTACCCAATCCTTTCATTAGGTCAGTTATACTACCTTTTTTACCCATATAGGCGACACGAACCGCGTCTAATTCAGCTGGGGTGTTTGCATTTTCAACCGCTGAACGCGCTTCTTCTATGATGGCTTCAAGCTCCATTACTTCCTCTTCTTGAACGTTGGGGTTTGTTCTGGCTTTTGCAAAGCACAAACTAATTGTGTAAGCCGAGCATTTTACACACTTTTAGCTGAATTTACGCAGGATTTTTGAAGATAAACAAGGTTTACGTCGATTAATTGATATTGTTTCTAAACTAAAGACACCAGCTTGTGCGGTAAATGTCCTTAATCACTTTATACACAGGATCAAAAAAGCGAGCATCCTGCTCGCTTTTTCAAAAAGAACTTAAACTCGCTAACGATGTTAGCTTGGTTAATGAATTACGCTAATGCGCCTTTTGCTGCTTCAACTAGTGCAGTAAATGCCACCTTGTCGTGTACAGCGATGTCAGCAAGGATCTTACGATCGATTTCAACAGACGCTTTTTTCAAACCGTTGATGAAACGGCTGTAAGACAATCCGTTTTGACGTGAAGCTGCATTTATACGAGCAATCCATAGTTGACGGAATTGACGCTTACGTTGACGACGGTCACGGTAAGCATACTGACCCGCTTTTGTTACCGCTTGTACCGCAACGCGATACACTCGGCTACGAGCTCCGTAATAACCTTTAGCCTGCTTTAATACTTTCTTATGACGTGCGCGTGCTACTACACCGCGTTTAACTCTAGCCATTTTTTAATCTCCGAATTCTAAGGTTATACGTATGGCAACATACGTTGTATAAGAGCGTGATCACTTCCATGAACAAGTTTCTTAACACGTAGATGACGTTTACGTTTAGAACTCTTCTTGGTCAAAATGTGACGCAAGTGAGACTGTTTACTTTTAAAGCGACCAGAACCAGTTTTCTTAAACCGTTTCGCAGCTCCGCTGTGGGATTTCATTTTAGGCATAGCTAAAACTCCGCATTGTTAATGTCTAACGAGGTTGCAGACCCTGTTAGTGGTTCATATTTAGCAGCAAGGTGAGGTCAAGTGTGCAGCTTAACCTACTTTAGACCATTACTACTTCTTGAGTGGGGCAAGCACCATGATCATTTGACGTCCCTCTACCCGGTGTGGGAAAGATTCGCAATTAGCAATGTCTTCTAAATCGGTTTTAACACGTTTTAGTAAATCAATGCCGATCTCTTGGTGAGCCATTTCACGACCGCGAAAGCGTATCGTTACCTTGGCTTTATCACCGCCTTCTAAAAAGCGACGCAGGTTGCGCAGTTTTACCTGGTAATCGCCTTCATCAGTGCCAGGGCGAAATTTAATCTCCTTGACCTGAATTTGCTTTTGTTTCTTCTTTTGTTCTTTTTGTTCTTTACTCTTTTCGAATATGAACTTCCCGTAATCCATTACTTTACATACGGGAGGGGCTGCATTGGGGCTAATTTCTACAAGATCCAAGCTTGCTTCGTCAGCAATACCTTGGGCCTCTGCTAATGAGACGATTCCCGCTTGTTCACCGTCTTTGCCTATTAATCGAATTTCAGTGGCTGTTATTTCATCATTAATACGAGCTTTGTCGCTCTGTGCTTTATTATTAGCGCCTTTAATTTGCATTTGCTCCTAAACATTAAAAAAAACTGAGAAGCTTTTTATACCTAAGCTCCTCGAATCGTGCATATTATACCTATATTTTAAATTCCTGCTACGGTATTTTTTTACTTTTAATTTCATCTTGTAAAAGAGTCACTAAATCAGCTACCGACATGGTACCTAAATCGATCCCCTTTCTAGTTCTCACTGCAACCATACCTGACTCTTTTTCTTTTTCCCCTACGACTATAAAATATGGAACTTTACGCAGAGTATGTTCACGGATCTTAAAACCAATTTTTTCGTTACGCAGATCAGATTTCACTCTAATCTCGGCTGCTTTAAGTTGTGCTACAACAGAGGTAACATATTCTGACTGACTGTCAGTAATATTGGCGACAACAACTTGAGTTGGCGCTAGCCATAACGGATAAGCCCCCGCAAACTCTTCGGTTAAAATACCAATAAAGCGTTCAAGTGAACCCAGAATAGCTCTATGGATCATCACAGGAGTTTTACGTTCACCATCTTCGGCAACGTAGGTCGAACCCAACCGTCCCGGCATTGAGAAGTCAAGCTGCACTGTGCCGCACTGCCAAGGTCTCTCGAGACAGTCGTACAAAGTAAACTCGATTTTAGGACCATAAAAAGCCCCCTCACCCGGTAAATATTCGAATTCAATGTCGTTTGCTTTTAAGGCATCGGCTAATTCTTTTTCAGACTTGTCCCAAACTTCATCTGAACCAACTCGTTTTTCAGGGCGTGTTGATAACTTAACTGCAATGTTAGTAAACCCAAATGCTGCATATGTATCGTAAACCATCTGAATACACTTACTAACTTCTTCAAGAATTTGGTCTTCAGTACAAAAGATATGTGCATCGTCTTGTGTAAATCCGCGTACACGCATTAATCCGTGCAAAGAACCACTGGGCTCATTGCGGTGACAACAGCCAAATTCAGCCATTTTTAAAGGCAAATCTCTATAAGATTTTAAGCCTTGATTAAATATCTGAACGTGACCTGGACAGTTCATCGGTTTAATTGCATATTCACGTTTTTCAGATTCGGTTGTGAACATATTGTCAGCATACTTATCCCAGTGCCCTGATTTCTCCCAAAGCGAGCGGTCCATCATTAATGGCGCTTTTACTTCGTCGTAGTCGTATTCACGCAACTTTTGACGCACAAATTTTTCTATTTCAGTATAAATAGTCCAACCGTCATTGTGCCAAAACACCATACCTGGCGCCTCATCTTGCCAATGCCATAGGTCGAGCGTTTTGCCAATTTTACGGTGGTCGCGTTTTTCTGCTTCTTCTAAACGCTGCAGGTAGCCTTTTAATTGTTTCTTATCAGCCCAAGCAGTACCGTATATCCGTTGCAACATTTTATTATCACTGCTGCCACGCCAATATGCACCGGCCACTTTCATCAATTTAAAATGTTGGCAGAATTTCATATTCGGCACATGAGGTCCACGACACATATCTACATATTCTTCGTGATGATACAGTCCAGGCGTATCCTCTTTTTCTATATTTTCATCAAGTATCTGAATTTTGTACATCTCGTCGCGAGACTCAAAAGTATCTCTAGCTTCTTGCCAACTGACGACGTTCTTAATTACTGAGTAGCCGGTTTTAGCCAATTCCATCATACGTTTTTCAATTTTATCAAGATCGTCTTGATTCAATGGCTGTTCTAAATCAACATCATAATAGAAGCCATTGTCGATAGTTGGGCCAATTGCCATTTTAACATCTGGATAAAGTTGCTTAATCGCATGTCCAATCAAATGAGCGCATGAATGACGAATAATTTCCAAGCCCTCATTATCTTTAGCAGTAATAATTTGCAACGTTGCATCCACATTTATCATGTCGCACGCGTCAGCTAATTCACCGTTTATTTTACCGGCAATTGTGGCTTTCGCCAGGCCTGGACCGATGTCCATAGCAACATCTACAATTGAGACTGGGTTATCGAAACTACGCTGGCTTCCATCCGGAAGAGTAATGACTGGCATAAAAATCCTTAACAGTGGTGACACCTACGATGTGCCACTTGATGTAAATCGTCAAAAATGACGTATAATAAAAAACGATGGGTTACTTTTGAAAAGTGGTCACCGAACTCTGAGAATTAATCGCTAGTGTCTATGAAGAGACCTACAAGCGCCTAAAAAATTAAATTATACCGATATGGATGTCGAATATGCAATTATTAACTCAGATTAATTCAATATAAACAAGGCTTAAAACCCGACTTCACGAGAACTCTATACTTTGAATAGCCCATTTACGCTGAAATATATAAACAGAAGGCTGATAATTTTATTTCTTTTGTCGACGTTAATCTTCTCCCCATTGGCCCACGCGGCCGAAAAAAAGCCGAGCATTGATGTCGCCATCAAGGATATCGATGGCAAATTACAAGTTGATGCAAAAATGCAAACCCAGTTTTCAGCCGTCGCGTTCATTCGATTGCTTGAGAGTGCTCCGCAAAGTTGCGCGTGGATGCATAATTGTAAGTCGGTAACACTGCTTAAAAAATCGACTGACAATACTAGAGAAATTCAAACCCGGTTTGACAGCCCATGGCCATTTAGTGATCGCTTAATGTTGACCAAATCCGTGATTGAATTTAATCAAAATAAAACCGAAGTCGCGGTATACGTGAGTCAATCTGATTTGATGCCATCTGCTAGGGAGCTAGAAAGTGCAGTATTGGTAAAGCACCCTATAGGCACATGGCGAGTGTCGCTCGTAGGTTCGCAATATGAATTAAGTTATAGTGGATCAGCTGATGCTGACGTCGATATTCCTGCTTTCATGTTAAAACGTACTCTATTGTATTCGACAACCAAAACATTCGAAAATATCTATGATTTATCGCTAAAGTTAAACGAGGGCACGCAGTAAAATGAGAAACAAAGAACCAAGTAAAACAACTGTGCTTCAATTGTTTATTTTTATTTCGTTGATGTTATTAGTTCAATCATGTCAGCGCCATCAGCTATTACCAAATGCTTTAGAAGACTATAGTGATCGAATGTATAAGGTATTAGACATTGAGAAAACAGATATTCCTACTTTTGCCACGCTTGAATTCCCTGATAAACAAAATTTTGCTATTAATATACCGAAGTTGAATATAAAGATGCGTGAGTTCTATGCAATAGAAGATTGTGCGATCAAACAATTGATAGCAGAACGCAACACAGCGTTAGGGAAAATTCAACTTCCCTCCGTTCGACTTAATTACGAGTGGACCCTCATTAACAACCTGCAAAATTGTATTAAGATCTATTCAACTCAGAATAACGACGCGCTTGTTGAAAAAATGCAGGATTGGCTATCCCAAAAAGAAGCCATGTTTCCGTTAGTATGGGCGAACATGGTGACTCAAAGTAACGAGTTTTATTTGGGTATTAGTGCATCGTCTGGTTTTATTGATGGTGATGAAAATGATAATTTCACCGAAGGATTATTTGATTTAAAAAATCTTGTTGCTGTCAGAGATGATCCAGCTGCCAATATAGTTGCAATGGAAGCAAGCTTACAATCAATCCAAAAGCATAGAGTTTATGTGCGCTTATGGCGCTCACAAATGTTGTTGCGCAACTATCTGAACCAGATGACAACTGATATATCACATTGGGCCTCATCGTTTACGTGTCAAACAACCAAAGACAGGGAGCAGCTAGCTATCATTCGCAATGTATTTACGATGTTTTTTATTCAAAACGTACAAGCGATAGGCGCGCAAATTAACCACTATCACTATGCTTTAAAGCCTGAGTTTTTAAAACTCATTAACGATGACAATCTACCAACAAGTTTCACGCTAACAATTGATAAATATAATCAGTCTGAGTTTGATGAATACCAAAAGGCAATGCTGACTCATATAAGGATGTGGCAAGGTATTTTTAAGCTATGTGATTAAGTAATATTTGGCCCTGTCGGCAAAATCTGTAGATTTTTGTTTGTGCCGTGATTTAGAGTCAATTGTGGTTATTAGCGTAAATTTTCTATCGCGTTACCAATACTTTAATTAGACAACTCTTTTGCATTACTATGAAAGTTATGTTTGCGAAAGTGTTGCCTAAACCAACGGCTGATGACCCAGGCCTTCATCAATATTACAAAATGTATGGACCGATATTTGTTAAAGCCGCAGGTCGACTATACTAGGTCTCCTCTTTCCATATAAAGTTCTCCCTGCATACCAAAATCGGTATTTTATAGATACTGACAATAAGCATTATCGATGCTAGATAAGGAAACAAGTAAAATTGATACGAGCATCAAGAACAACAATGAAACGCAGTATAATTGAAAAACCACATTACAAACTATCCACGTTAATCGGGGCACTAAACACGCTATTGCCAAGCTCATCATAAGCTTCAACAACGAGGCTTCCGCCTAGTTCACGCATAGTCGCTGTAATCGATAACGACAATGACGTTGTCGTTGGACCATATACATTTCCCTCGTTATCCCAAAAGAGCACACGATAGAGATCAGCTCGAACATCGTTCCACGAAACGACGAGGTCGTTGTTATCATTAGTAGCAGTCACTGTGAGGGTTGCCTCAGATACCGGGTTAACCGTTATATCAATAGTATCCCTTGCTAAAGCACCATCATCATCGGTGGCCGTCAGTTGAAAGGTCAACACCAGTTCTGTAGACGAACTTGGCGCATCAAAACTTGTTGAGGCACTGTCAGCATTTGCTAAGGTAACGGCGTCTCCACTTGTTTGGATCCAACGATAGCTGACAACGCTGCCATCACTATCTGTGCCACTGCCTGATAAAGTGACCACCGTTTCTGCATCGACCGTTTGGTCTGCTCCAGCATCAGCGATAGGGTCTTCATTCGGCGCGGCGTTGACATTAATGTTAATAGTATCGCTTGCTAACGCACCATCATCATCGGTGACCGTCAGTTGAAAGGTCAATACCAGTTCGGTAGTCGCACTTGGCGCATCAAAACTTGTCGAAGCACTGTCAGCATTTGCTAAGGTAACGGCTTGTCCGCTTATTTGTATCCAACGATAACTAACGACGTTGCCATCGCTATCTGTGCCACTGCCAGATAAAGTAACCGCCGCTTGTGCTTCGACCGTTTGGTCCGTTCCAGCATCAGCGATAGGGTCTTCATTCGGCGCGGCGTT
>JBLIKA010000032.1:0-29448 GCA_047637355.1 Glaciecola sp.
AATCATTAATCATTAATCATTAATCAGTCAGCATGATTAATGACCCAAGGCCTTAATGTGCTCCTAAATAGTCTTCAATAAGAGTGATGAATGCTTTTCCATAGCGTTCAAGCTTGGCTTGACCTACTCCGGTAACTCCAATAAATTCGGTTTTATCGCTTGGCATTTTTTCCGTCATATCAGCAAGGGTCGCATCACTGAAAATGACAAATGCGGGTACGTTTTCTTCTTCAGCAATTTGTTTTCTTAAGTGTTTCAATTTAGCAAATAACTGTCGGTCAATATTCACAGGCTCTGCTTTATTGCGTTTGCTTGTATCAACACTGAGCTTAGGGACAGCAAGATGCACAACGCGCTCGGCCTTTAAGACAGAGCGGGCAGCTTCGTTAATGCGTAAAATACCTGACAGTGTCATATCAATCCGTAACAGCCCCTGATGGATCAATTGCTGAATTATGTTGTGCCAGTAGTTATCAGACTGGTCTTTGCCAATGCTGTATGTGCTCAACTCATTATGTTTATTATCTAAAATTTTTCTTATACTTTTACCGCGCAGCACATCAATCACATATTGCACTGATGTGTCTTGTTTAAGGCGGTAAACGCAGGATAAAACCTGCTGTGCCTGAGCTGTACCCTCAAACACCTTGGGCGGGTCGAGACAAATATCACAGTTGCCACATTGCTCTTCGCGATAATCTGAAAAGTAGTTCAATAGCACTTGTCGCCTGCATGTTTGCGCTTCAGCAAAGGATTCCATAGCCTCAAACTTATGCATTTCAATTTCATAGCGATCGGGCGTGGTGCCAGTTGAAATCCATTGTTTAATTCTAGCCGCATCGCGTTCGTCAAATAGTAATAATGCCTCCGCTGGCATACCATCGCGACCTGCTCGTCCCGTTTCTTGATAATAAGATTCAACACTTCGAGGCACATCATGATGGACTACAAAGCGCACATTTGATTTATTAATGCCCATTCCAAAAGCAACGGTCGCGACTACAACCTGTAAATCGTCTTTGAGGAATTGAGTTTGCACAAACTCGCGTGTAGCAGTATCTCGGCCTGCATGATAAGCATCACTCTTAATACCTGCGCTTTGCAAGCGCTGAGTTAAGTCGTCTACTTTTGCTCGGCTATTACAATATACAATGCCGGCAGCGCTATCTTGTTGCTTTACAAAGGTAACAACTTGGTCAAATCCTTTATATTTGGCAAGTAGATTGTAGCGAATATTTGGGCGATCAAAGCCACCTTTAAAAACAAAGGGATTGTCTAACTGTAATTGATGTTGGATATCAGCTTGGGTGGCATGATCAGCGGTAGCGGTTAACGCAATAAAAGGCACATTATGGAAATGCGACTTTAGGCGACCAAGTTGGCGATAGTCTTGTCGAAAATCATGTCCCCAATGTGAAACACAATGCGCTTCATCTACCGCAATTAGACTCACTTTTACCCTCTGCAATGAATTCAGAAAATACGGTTTCAATAACCTTTCAGGTGCAACATACAACAAGTCGAGCTCACCACGAAATAATTGGTCACTTATTTGTTGGGATTCTTCGGTGTCTTGCGATGAGTTTAAATAGGCTGCTTTTACGCCTTGAGCTGTCAGCTGTTGCACTTGGTCTTGCATCAAGGAAATGAGCGGTGAAACGACAATCGTAATACCGTCAAGAGCTAATGCAGGTACTTGATAACACAATGACTTTCCACCACCAGTGGGAAGTAGAATTAGCGTATCCTGACCATTTAAGATTTTACCAATAACCTCCATTTGCCCTGGCCGAAACTCATCATAGCCAAAGGTATCTTTCAATATTTTTGCACACTGTTGGTAATGTTGAGTATCGACATTCTCAGCCGCTATTGCGCCATTTACTGAGATGTTAGTGTCAGTTACAGCATTGGATTGTTGTGCAATAAGGCTCAATTTTTATCTCATTCAGATTTGGTATCGGCATTTTACGCGTTTTTGCGCTTGAATTCATGCTGTACTAACAGACTATTTAACGATTGATGAATATTTGCACATTTTAAAAATTGTAGTAATGTAACTACATGTATATAAAGTGAGTAATAAAAATGAGTGCAGATACTTTTACTAGCCGTCAATTTAACCAAGATCCAAGTTCGGTGAAGCGCGCAGCTAAAAAAGGCCCCATAAAAATCACTGAACGAGGCGTGGTTGCTTATATGATGATGAGCATCGAGGAATATTTGGAAATAACCGGCAAGGCGAGCACTATTTGTGATTTGTTGGGTGATCCTGATACCGCTGATATTGAATTTTTGGTGCCTAAGTTCACTACTTCTAGCTAGTCAGCATAAAGGATTATTATGTATTTACTCGATACCAGCGTTTTGTCTGCGTTAAGAAGCCCAACTGACAAGGACGCCAAGCTTTTAGCATGGACCAGTCAGCAACAGGTTTTTAATTTGTATGTTTCATCAATTAGCGTACTGGAATTAAAGCTGGCGATCCTGCAAAAACGAAAAACCTCACCGAAAGAAAGTGAAGCCTTAAATAATTGGTTACAAAAGCAAGTATTACAAGGTTTCAAAGGTCGGATTGTTGCATTTGATGCCGAAATGGCCGAATATTGCGCCGTGTTGCATGTGCCTAATCCTAAATCGGAACGAGACGCCATGATTGCGGCTACCTGTTTAGTCAACAATATGAGTTTAGTTACTCGTCATCCAGTAGATTTCAAGCATATTAAAATGCAAACCATTAATCCATGGGAAGCATGATCGCCATTATTCTGGAAAGTTTGCTGATGGTGGGTCGTTCCCATCAGTGAATACTAAAGAGTGAAATTAAACTCACTGTTATCAACATTAAAAGAGAGTCAATTGAGCCAACAAAGTTCAGTCCGTTCAGGCGTTATTTTTGCGCTATGTGCTTACACCATGTGGGGCATTGCACCCATCTACTTCAAAGCGCTTGCTGGCGTTCCTCCGATCGAAATATTAATGCATCGAATAGTTTGGTCTGTCATATTTCTGACTTTTTTGATTGTTGGCTTACGTCATATTGGTAAAGTAAAGGCGGCGATAAAAAATAAACGAGTACTGATTACGCTAATGGTGGCTAGCACGTTGCTCGCATGTAATTGGTTTTTGTATATATGGGCGGTTAATAACGACTTTATTCTTGAAGCGAGTTTGGGTTATTACATTAACCCACTCATTAATGTTTTCTTAGGCCGGCTATTTTTAGGTGAAACATTAAGAATGACACAGAAAGTTGCGGTAGGCATCGCCATAATTGGCGTCTTGATCATGATTTTTAATTTTGGCTACGTGCCGTGGATTGCGTTAATGCTGGCGGTGAGTTTTAGTATCTACGGGTTACTGCGTAAACAAGTCTCTGTAGATTCATTGCCTGGTTTATTTATAGAAACATTGTTTCTTTTCCCAGCAGCGATCATTTATTGGGTTTTCTTTGCTACTCAAATTTCTGACTTAAGCACTAACACAACATCACTGAATGTTTTACTGCTATTAGCTGGCGTTGTTTCAACCGCTCCCTTACTTTGCTTTACCGCTGCGGCTCGACGCATCCGCTATTCAACATTAGGATTTTTTCAATATATTGGACCGTCATTAATGTTTGTTTTAGCGGTGACTCTCTATAATGAGCCACTGAGTACTGCACGTTTGGTTACTTTTGGTTTTGTTTGGGCTGCATTAGCCTTGTTCACTTTTGACTCATTTAAGCATTATCGAAAAGAGAAGAAAGAAAAGAAATTAGCGGCATTACGGCCTGAATAGTGATTTCGAGGCCTAAACAGCACTAGTGGCCTGAAAATGATTACTTTGGAGTGCTTGTACATCGCAAAGCGCGTTAATTATTTAAGCGTGTCTGGTGCAGAATAAATAAGTATTTAAGCCGCTAACTTGGTAATTTTCGTCGAAATAGCGGCAATATATGCCATTAAAAACGAATCGTTAGCGACCTAAAATAGACGCGCTTACACGCTTCTTTATTTACCAATATTCTTATCTAAGAAATCGATAACAGCATTATATAAAATAAATCGTCCTTCTTCGTCGTACACGCCATGGCCGCTGTTACTGAAGTTTAAGTAGGGCACTTTTTTGCCCACACTTTCAAATTTACTTAACATTGCTTCAGCATTTATTACTGGAACTCTAGAGTCTCTTTCGCCGTGAATTAACATCACATTTGCTTTTATTTTATCCGCGTGATTAACCGGTGAAAATTCGTTTAATTGTTTCTTATCAGTACCTATTACTTTATTAAGAAAGGCCTCGCCGCCCATAGACTTCATAGTGTCGCTTTCGGTGTATGCATAATTTAAATCATAAATACCGATATATCCAATAGTGCACTTATATGTTTCTGGTGCTCTTACCGCTGCCATTAACGCCGCATAACCACCGTAACTTGCGCCATATAGACACATACGAGTCTCATCAATTGGATAGCTGTCAACAGCATATTGAGTGCCATCAATGATGTCTTGAATCATTTCGCCACCCCATTGCATATATCCAGCTTCTTCAAACTTGTCACCGTAGCCACCACTTCCGCGATAGTTAATTTGCAATACTGCGTACCCGCGATTAGCAAATAGTTGCACTTCGCTATCAAATGACCAATAGTCTCTCTCGCCATGAGGACCACCATGGATCATGACCACCATAGGTGCTTTTTCATTTTCAGCTAAATTGATAGGCAAGGTGATGTATCCATTAATATCTAGGCCATCCTCAGTGCTAAATTTAAGCGGCTGTTTACTGGCCATTTGTGCTGGGTCAAGCCATGAACGATTAGCCCATAAAAAACTCGCATTATTCGTTACAGTATTAAATAAATAGTACTCACCGGGGTTCACATCACTGGTAACGCGGACTAGTGCAAGACCGTCACTTTGACTGGTAATTGAAACGTCTTGGCCTGAAAATGCGGCCGCTAATTGCTTATGCAGAGTCGCCGTTTTACTCGTGCCCTCTGCATAGATGTAAGCGACCTTGTCAGGGTAAGTGAAACCTATTGCGGGCTTGTCGAGCTCAAAATCCCAATTGAGACTTCGAATATCGGCTGTTAAATCATTAAAGATTTGTGTGTAGGAACCGGTTTGCACATCTAACTCAAATACGGTGGTAAATTCAGCTTTACCCACCGTGCCGCTAAAATAAACATTTTGCCCGCTTTTACTCACGCCAATTGGCACATGGTCTTTTGCCTGCTCATTATCGAGGTCTTTCCATTGGGCATCATCATTTTCGCGATATGCAAATTCAGTTTCGTTTTTTTCGTTTCTCCAACGAATAAATCTGACCTGACCATCTTCATTGGCAAACGGTGTTGCACCGGGGTAGGGCAGTGTTTCTACTTTTCTTTTTATGCCTGAATAAACATTTAAACGACTAATAACCGAATTGGTTTTGCGATAGTCATAGTATGTATTCCCCTCTAAGTCCCAAGGGTATTCAACAATAAGAATCTGCTTATCATCGTTAACTAGTGTGCTAATAATGTAGGGTGTTGCGGCGGTGTCTTTACGTTTAGCAATTTTGGAGCCAAGCTGGCTCTCGCCAGCTCTGTAGCCGTATAACATTTCAGCTCGGGTACCATCAACGTTAGTCGCAAATAGCTCACCCGTGGCAATCGGAGCATCAGAATTATAAACAGCCTCTCTAAATTGATAGACAACACGTTCATTATTAATCCAGGTAGCAGAGTGAATTTCATCACTGCTTCGTGGTTTAACACCGCCCACCACTTGCATGGTTGCTGTATCTAAAAAGACCAGATAAATTCTTCCTTCATTGCGGATGCGCGCCGATATATGTTTGCCGTCAGGTGACAATTCCATGTCCAGGTAATCGCCGTGTTTGACAAAGTTTTCAACGGGCATTTCTATCGACAGGACACCGAATGAGGTGATAAAAAACAAAAAACTAATTACTCTGAGCATTATCTATATTCCTTTTATTGTTGGCGACGGCTAACTTAGTAGTTAGGTCGCGATTCCTTTTTGATGAATTTAAAAATAGCAAATTTACGCTTTATAATCAACCGATTATAACGTATCTAACACTATCTTAACTAATTCAGCGAGTGACTTTACCTCCATTTTTTCCATCACGTGTGCTCTATGAATTTCGACGGTTCGTTGACTGAGCGACAGCTCTATTGCAATTACTTTGTTTGCTTTCCCATCTAGGATAGCTTCTAAAATTTGTGTTTCTCGCTTCGTTAACGTTGCTAATCTTTCCTTAGTATTACTTATTTTTTTCATTTGCGATTGTGTGCTCGTATTTTCTGACAACGCTTTTTGAATCGCATCGATAAGCACTTGTTCTCGATAAGGTTTTTGAATTAAGTCAAATGCGCCATTCTTCATCGTTTCAACTGCCGTAGGTACGTCTCCATGACCGGTAATAAAAATAATAGGTAAGGTACAGCCTAATTCGTCAAGTCTATATTGACACTCTATACCGCTCATAACAGGCATTCTAATATCCATTAAAATGCAGCCACTATGTTTGTCAAAATCTGGATGACAGTAAGCATCTAAAAAAGTTTGTGCATTATTATAGGAACAATTATTTATGCCAATAGTAGTTAACAGTAAAGCGACAGAATCTAGCACTGCATCGTCATCATCGACTACGTGAACGGTAACACTTAATTGTTTGGTTTGGGTTTTTTCCATTTATTTCTCCCCATCGTTTTGACTTTTAATAAATACAGGAAGACTGAACGAGAATATAGTGCCTTTGGGCTTTTTCGAACGATAGTATATTCTGCCTCCATGTCCATGGATTATTGTTTGGCAAACAGACAATCCCATGCCCATGCCAGTTTCTTTAGTTGTAAAAAAAGGTGTAAAAACACCAATACTTGCATCCGCATTTATGCCCTCACCAAAATCCATGACGGACACCTCAATTTCTTTTCTAGATAACCATCGACATTTTATCTGTATTGGCATTCCTTTCTCTTGCTTCATGGCATCCACGGCGTTTCGAATCAAATTAAGCAGCACTTGTTGGATTTGAATAGGATCAGCATATAATTTAATGGATTGGCTTTCTTCCAAGTCGAGTTCAATTTCGTGATCTCGCATTCGTGCATCTATTTTCGCAATATGCACTGTCGCGTAAATAAGCGGATAAAAGTCAACTTTTTCTCGCTGGGCAGTATCTCTTTTGACTAGAGTCCTAAGCCGATTAATAACTTCATTTGCACGTAAAGCTTGTTCAAAAATTTTGTCTAGCGGTTGGTTTATTGCTTTTATATCAACAGTTCTATGCGAATTAATTAAGCGCTTAGATGCTTGGGCGTAACTTGATATAGCAGCTAGAGGTTGATTAATTTGATGCGCAATTCCTGCTGCCAATTCACCCATTGCACTTAATCTAGTTGCTTGTGCTAACTTTTCTTGAGTTTCCACTAGTACTGCTTGGTAATTCTCTTGCTCTGAAATGTCACTGATTATTCCAATAAACTGTGTATGACTGGAGTTAGTGACTTTACCAACACTTAAAAATATAGGGAATTCTTGACCGTTGGATTTAATCGCACGAAGCGTTCTAGCTTTACCAATAATGCTACTTTCGCCTGTTTGGAGGTATGCCGAAAGATATCCGTCGTGAACATTTTTTACAGAATCAGGCATCAGCATATTAATGTTTTTACCTAGTAAATCTTGTTCGCCATAAAGAAACATAGTTTGAGTTGTTGAGTTTACAAGCTCGATAACCCCTGTTTGACCAATAATAATGAAGGCATCAGGGGTTGCATTGAATAAACTAATTAATTGCGCACTAGCATCTTTTATCGCTTGGTTACCACTATCTTCACTTGCAAGCAATTGCGTTAGTGTCAGCTTATGAGGTTGCTCCATGTACAATATCCTTATCGGAAATAAACTAGGTGTTTTCCGCAATTAATTAAGTGATTGCTCGGATAGCGAACCCGTCAATCCTAATATAAAATCGACGTCTTCAAAAAATTTTGACTGCTAGATAATTTATTTCATCTCTGATTTGCGTCAATGAACCTAACTCAAAAACGGGTCAGAAAAACATGAATATTTCACCATTACCTGTCAATCGTATCAGTAAATCTAGTCCAACGTTAAAAGTATGCTTAGAAAGTGTTGAAAAATCAAACAATTTAAAATTAACCAATTCACACCGAGTTTTCCATGCAAGACAATCGCTATTTTCTGCGGGAGAACAGTTCGAAGGTCTGTATATATTGCGTTCAGGGTCGGCGAAATCGTTTATTACATCTCTCGATGGCGAGGAACATATTACTAAATTCTTTTATCCCGGAGACTTGTTAGGTGTAGATGGATTTGACCGACATGTTTATATGGAAAATGTGCTTTTTCTAGAGACGAGTAGTGTTTGTTTAGTCAAAGAATCAGATTTAAATAGCTTAGTTAAAAACAATGATGATTTTAGGAACAGCCTGTTACGTTCCATGAGTCAAGCGTTGATTAATGATAGTGCAATGATGATGTGCCTAAGCTCTTATTCAAGTGAGCAAAAAGTGGCGTGTTTCATTCTTGAGTTATCTAAGCAGTTTTTGAGTCATGGGCTCTGTGGAACAGAGTTTAGCCTCAGCATGACGCGCACAGATATTGCCAATAATATGGGAATGGCGCTTGAAACGGTGAGTCGTGTATTTGCGAGTTTTCAGCAGAAGGAATTAATTCGTGTGCATAATCGCCAAGTAAGCATCTTGGACATAGATGCTTTACGTTGTATTGCTTCAACAGACCGTTTTACTGCCCGCGAAAATGCTAATTTACAATTTAATAATCGCAATGACATAAGGCCGGATAATTTTTGTGTTAAATAGAGCTGCCATCTCACTCTATAATATTTGATATGGGTCGGATTTTATTTCTAAGACTGATGTTTAATAGAGAGTCAATACTATCAACTACTTTGACTTAATTAGTGAACTTTGGCAGAAAGACTGAGTTTTATTACACGCTTAAAAAGCTAATTCTTGCCGTTGCATCTGAATCTTTAACCACTGTATTTTTTGAGGTTTTATATGGGACATTTAGAACACCCCGACATTAATCAACTTCCAAACGACACGCTCGTTATACTATTAGCAGGAGGTCAAGGAAGTCGTTTACATGAACTTACCGAATCTCGCGCCAAACCAGTCCTTGAGTTTGGGGGAGGATGTCGAATAATCGACTTTCCATTATCGAATTGTGTGAATTCAGGGTTTAAAAAAATAGCCGTTGTTACTCAATATAAAGCCCAATGTCTTATTCGGCATCTGGTCAGTGGCTGGGCGAAATTCAATCAAAACTTTGGCGAGTTTTTAGAATTACTGCCCGCATCACAGCAAAATTCTGAGCAATGGTACCAGGGAACTGCGGACGCATTATTTCAGAACATTGCATTCATTAAAGCGGTAATGCCTAAATATGTCTTAGTCCTTTCGGGGGATCATATATATAAAATGAACTATCGGGATATGCTCTATAAGCACGTTAGAAGTGGTGCCCAAATGACAGTATCTTGTATCGAAATACCGCTTGAGCAGGCTGCTGGTCAATTTGGAGTGATGAATGTTGATAGCGATGATTTCGTGGTCTCGTTTGAAGAAAAACCCATTGCTCCAAAGGGCCTACCCGACAAGCCTGACCATGTGCTGGCATCTATGGGAAACTATGTATTTAATACTGAGTTTTTGATTGAGGAGTTACAAAAAGATGCAGTTCAGCATGATTCTTGTCACGACTTTGGAAAAGATATTATTCCCAAGGTGCTGACTAAACAAAAAATAAAAGCATTTCGTTTTTGCGCATCAAGCGGCAATAAAGCCCCTTATTGGCGAGATGTAGGAACCCTCGATGCTTATTGGGAGGCCAATATGGCATTACTGTCCAGTCAACCTTCAATTGATTTATGTGATACTAAATGGCCAATATGGAGCACCACAGGTTGCCTTCAACCGGCTAGGTTTTTGGGTGATGATCCGACACAGTCAGGACGGGTTTCTAATTCGCTTATATCCGCCGGGTGCAGAGTATACCCTTCAGTAATAATGCATTCTTTGGTCTTCGAGGATTCTACTGTTGGCAACAGTGCACATATCTCTCATTCAGTTCTACTACCTAACGTTAAGGTAGGTAATAATGTATCTATCAAAAATGCAATTATTGATAGCAATTGCGTTATTCCTGATAATCTGCAAATTGGTGAAAGTAAGAAAGAAGACCTAGAGCGAGGGTTTCGCTTGAGTAGTAATGGAATTGTACTGGTAACACAGAAAATGTTGCAAAATCTAACCCTAAATCAATGTAAATACCTACCGCTACAAAATTTTAACGGCGCTGATTTATTAAAAGGCAAAGTAAGCCAATTGAATTGAAAAATTTGGAAGTCAAAATGTGAATGTAAGAAAAGTATTATTAGTCGAAGGAAGTGTCAATTTAGTCGTTATGCTGAGTAAACTGAGTATAGGTTTAATGACTAACTCGACGGCTATCGTCGCCGACTCCATTCATTCACTAGCAGATATAGCCAACAATATTATTGCTTGGTTTACAATAAAAGTATCGGAGTCACCGGCTGATGAAGATCACCATTATGGTCATCAGAAGTTTGAACAGATAGCGGTCTTAGTTTTAGCTTCTCTACTTACCATAGTGGCTTTTGAGGTCATTACTGAAGCGTTCAGCCGATTCGGACAGCCGGTAGAGCAAAGTATTATCGGGTTAGGCGTAATGGTAGGCGTTCTAATCGTTAATATTTGCTTAACTGTCTGGCAGAGGGGATGGGCAAAACGGCTGCATTCTCAGATTCTACAGGCTGATGCGAGTCATACGTTGTCTGACGTGTTAACGACGATTGTAGTCATTTTCGGCTGGCAATTTGCGGCGCAAGGCTATTATTGGTTGGATCCGATTTTTGCTATAATTGTATCTTGCATGATTTTTTATATGGCGTTTAAGCTTTTTTGCAGTGCGGTTCCTATTTTGGTCGATTATAGTGATGTTGACCGCCATAAACTGGCTGAAGCTTTAGGTCATCTTTCTAAAGTGAATAAGATAGTGAGAGTTCGCGTTCGGCAAACGAGTAACGGACGCGAAGCAGATATCATTGCTAAAGTTAATCCCGATTTGACGGTCACAGAATTACAGGTTATTACAAATGAGATTCAAGCATTATTGCTAGATAAATTTACTATTCAAGAAGTCATGGTGAATTTCGAAGCTGGTTCGGTCTAGGAAAAAAGACATTTATTATCCACAAAATATGGCTAAAAGTCGTTGTAGTTCAATGTCGACCCAATGTTTTTTTACAACGTTTTCCAACGGACTTAATGTCGGTTTATTATTGCAAAACCCAGCTATTTGCGCCGACTCTCCGCTGATGAGCGATTTTGTTGCAAGAACCCCTAGCCTGATCCCGAGCATACGATCTTGAGCAGAAGGATTCCCCCCCCGTTGTATGTGGCCGAGTTTAGCAACACGCAAATCTATATGAGCATTAACTTTTCTAATTTCTGCCGACACCTTCTCAACGCCTAGATTATCACCTTCGGCAACAACGACAATAAACGCATCTTCGCTGTCGTAGTTCTTAATTTTGTTTAACAGATAGGTGAAATCCTCATCACTTTCTGGAATGAGAATGGAGTCTGCGCCACAACTGAGGCCCGAATAGATACCTATGTAACCAGAATCTCGGCCCATTACTTCAACTAGAAAAACCCTGTTATGCGATTCTGCAGTATCTCTTATATTATCAATACACTTAATTGCAGTATTTACCGCTGAATCAAACCCAAGGGTGTAATCGGTGCCCGCTATGTCGTTATCGATGGTGCCGGGGATACCAATAAAGGGGATATTGCTAGTATTAGCTAAAGACAACATACCCCGAAATGTGCCATCGCCACCGATGGCAATGAGGCCGTCAATACTATTTTGTAGGATGGTTTGCACTGCTTTCTCTCGCCCCTGCGTGGTCATGAAGCGAGCACTACGCGCCGTTTTAAGCAGTGTGCCACCAAAGTGCATCGATCTTTGCAGTTGATTAGCGTGAAGTGGTATCAAGTCATTATCTATTAGGCCTTCAAAACCCCGTCGAATGCCACTGACTTTAACGCCGCAACTCTCAGCTGTCTTAGCCACTGCAAATAAAGCGGCATTCATACCAGGAGCGTCACCACCGGAAGTAAAGATACCAATATGCTTAATTTCGCTCACCATCACCATTATTCCGCTATTAACTCTAAACTCAATTATGCATCAAACGAGCAGGTAGAGTAATAAGTGTTAATACTTATAAGAGGTGAGTAGTTAACTAAGATACTTAATCTTGATCAAGGTCAATAGTCAGAAACACATCCACGATAAACTCAACCTTAATCATAAACGGGTAAACTAAGACGGATTACAATGTCTAATCTTACAAACCATCCATCTCTAGCCGTTCTGCAGAGTGAAGATACAACAGTTGTGTCTATTGGCCGCGTAATTGCGGTGCGCGGCAGCATAGTGGACGTTAATTTTGAAACCAATTTACCTGCAATAAGAACTATTTTGTTTGCTAAAAACAAAACAATCATCATGGAAGTACTAACACAACTAGATAATTATCGGGTTAGAAGCATTGCGTTAACCCCGACTCAGGGCCTGGCTCGCAGCATGGCAGTGATAAATTCTGGACGCCCATTGCAAGCTCCTATTGGCAGTCAAATCCTCTCCCGCATGTTTGATGTATTTGGTAACGCTATAGACGGGCTTCCTGCTCCTAAGGGCATTCAATGGCGCAGCGTGCATCAAACTCCTCCAGATTTAATGCAAAGATCCAGTCATTCTCAGGTTTTTGAAACTGGTATTAAAATAGTAGATGTTCTTTCTCCCCTAGAAAAAGGAGGCAAAGCTGGGCTATTTGGCGGTGCGGGCGTTGGGAAAACTGTTTTATTAACGGAAATGATACACAACATGATTGAACACCAAAAAGGTGTCAGTATTTTCTGTGGCATTGGCGAGCGCTGTCGTGAGGGCGAAGAATTGTATCGCGAGATGAAACAAGCGGGTGTGCTAGACAATATGGTGATGTTATTTGGGCAAATGAATGAACCACCGGGCAGTCGCTTTCGCGTTGCACAGGCCGCATTAACGATGGCGGAATATTTTCGGGATGAAGAACATAAAGATGTATTATTGCTTATAGATAATATATTTCGCTTTATCCAAGCTGGAGCAGAAGTCTCGGGCTTAATGGGGAATATGCCATCAAGAATGGGTTATCAGCCTACTTTGGGGACTGAACTGGCTAGTATTGAGGAGCGTATTGCCAATACTGAATTTGGTTCAATTACCTCAATTCAAGCGGTGTATGTGCCGGCTGACGATTTTACCGATCCGGCTGCGGTGCATACTTTCTCACATCTTTCAGCGTCTCTCGTGCTTTCACGTCAACGCGCGAGCGAGGGCTTGTACCCCGCCATCGATCCTCTCCAATCAAGTTCGAAGATGAATACACCAAGCATCGTTGGCGAGCGTCACTATGCACTGGCACAAAAAATTCGCCAAATTTTGGCTAAATATGATGAGCTAAAAGACATTATAGCGATGTTAGGGCTAGATCAACTTTCGGCTGATGATCGAGACATCGTTAGTCGCGCAAGAAGGTTGGAGCGCTTCTTTACTCAACCGTTTTTTACAACAGAGCAATTTACCGGCATGCAGGGCAAGCTAGTGGGTTTAGAGGCCTCTCTGGATGGTTGTGAGCGTATCTTAAATGGTGAATTTAATGACCATCCGGAAAGTGCACTATATATGATCGGCGCTATAGATGAAGCCCGAGTACAACAAAACTCAGCTAATGAAAATAGCGCTCAGGAGCAGCATCATGTGGCTTAAAATACTCCTCCCCTCACGTATATTTGTCGATCAAGCTGAGGTGCTTCGGATAGTAGCAGAGAGCTCAAACGGGTCCTTCGGTATCTTGGAGCAGCGCCGTGATTGTGTTGCCAGTTTAGTGCCCGGAATTTTAACTTATGAAACAGCGGCTCACGAAGAGGTGTTTATTGCTGTAGACAATGGATTGCTGGTTAAAAATGGCGAGGAAGTTTTGGTCTCAGTTCGACGCGCTGTTGGCCCTAAGCCATTAAGTGAATTGCGTGCTTTGGTGCAATCAGAGTTTTTGAGTCTCGATGAGCAAGAACGTGATTTACAAATGGTATTGAATAAGTTGGAAAGTGGATTCTTAGCCCAATTTTCAGATTTAACAAAGGCGTGAAAAAGTGACGCCCAAGCCAGTTAAAACAACCTCATCTTTATCCGATAAAATTGGAGCTAAGGCTGATCGCAAGCTAAGCGCTAGAAAGCGCGGGGAACCTGGACTTTGGTTTGGATTAGGCATGATAGGGCTAGTGGGTTGGTCTATCGCAATTCCTACGCTACTGGGTGCAGCGTTAGGTTTGTGGCTAGACAAACATTTTGACGACCAACGCTCCTGGACACTTGCTTGTCTTCTCGCAGGCCTGATAATTGGGTGCTTTACGGCATGGAGTTGGCTAGGCAAAGAACACAAAGCCATTGACGAAGACAAGTAAATAGACAACTAGGTATTAAAATATGACGATATTAACTTCAGTACTCATTGCCTTTGCACAAGCCATCCTGCTGGGCTGCACATTTTTCTATATATTGTGGTTATCGACGCAAAGAATTATGGGGTCGACGCCAGAAGTACTTTGGTTTATTGGTGCTTGGCTAGCTAGAATGGCCTTGGCGATATGCGGCTTCTACCTGATTGGTATGGGAAATTGGCGTCTTTTACTTGCTAGTTTGTGCGGCTTTATTGTCGGTCGATATCTGATTAGCTGGTTCATTGGCGTTAATGCGAAGGGTCCCGAAGCACGCCCAGTTAAGGCAACGGAGTCGTCCACAGGAGCTAAACATGCACCTTAGTCCAGATGACATCGTATATTGGCAGTATGATTTTGTTAAGGTAAACGCGACTATCGTGTTTACATGGTGTCTGATACTAGTGCTGACCGCCGGTTCACGTTTGATTACTCGTAGTTTGACGAACGAGATCGAAGGATCTCGTTGGCAAAATGCCCTAGAAGTTATGGTGTTTGGTATAGAGCAACAGATCGCGAGCACAGGTCTGCGCGATCCGCGGCAATACATCGTTTTCTTAGGCAGTTTATTGCTGTTTGTCGGAATGGCGAATCTATTCACTATTTTCCCAGGCTACGAGCCACCGACAGGGTCACTTTCAACCACTATTGCTTTGGCGCTTTGTGTCTTTGTGGCTGTGCCATATTTTGGTATCAAACAAAAAGGTATGAAGGGGTATTTTACCTCGTACCTCCAACCCACTGCGCTTATGCTGCCGTTTAATATTATTGGTGAACTCTCACGAACTCTCGCGTTAGCGGTTCGATTGTTTGGAAATATAATGAGTGGCAGCATGATAATCGGGATTTTGTTGCTTATTTCGCCGTTATTATTCCCGATAGTAATGACTGTCCTGGGATTATTGACCGGCATGGTGCAAGCCTACATCTTTTTTGTACTTGCCTCAGTTTATATAGCCGCTGCCACTAACGTCAGCGCCGCTAAATCACCTTTGCAAAAGATTAATGGTTCCGCTAATAAACATAGGAAGTAACATGAACGAATTAACTTTAATTGCTGTTGTGTCAATCATCACTGGAGGCATAACTATTGGTTTTGGCGCTATTGGTCCTGCTTTTGCTGAGGGTAGAGCAGTAGCAGGTGCTCTGGCTGCCTTAGCTCAGCAACCTGACGCATCATCTACAATTACACGAACCCTTTTTGTAGGCTTAGCTATGATTGAATCTACCGCTATTTATTGTTTCGTTGTCACAATGATACTGCTATTTTCAAATCCGTTTTGGAACTACTTTGTCGACCTCAGTGGAGCCTAAATCATGCCGTTTGATTGGTTTACTATCGCTGCGCAAATCATCAATTTTTCAGTTTTGCTTTGGTTGCTTCGACGTTTTCTATATCAGCCTATCTTGAATAGCTTAGATGCTCGTGAGATGCGCTTAAAAAAGGTATTAGAAGATGCTAATGCAAAGAATGCTGACGCCCAGCAGCGCCAAGATGTTTGCCAACGTAAAGAGGCAGAATTAGAAAAGCAGCGCACAACAATTATGGAAAAAACAGAGGTTGAAGCAAAACAACAACGGATTAAGTTAGTTGCTAGGGCACAGGTGGATGCCGATAAAATACTGCGTAAAAGATTGGAATCAACGCAACGCGTTTTGCGTAATATGGAACATGAGGTATTAAGCCAAAACATTGAAGAGGTGTATGCAACCGCTGCTAAAATATTAGACGACCTTGCTGGCGTTAAATTAGAGCAAGCAATAGTAGATAAGTTTTTAACTCAACTCAAGGGATTGAGAGGCAAGCATTACGAAATGTTGAGCGAGGCAATGCAAAGTGCTGATCACCTCGTTGTGCGCAGCGCATTTCCATTGAATGATGAATACAAAACGGACATCGAACGCACATTAACCGAGCTATTAAGTAAGCAAAAGCTGCCTAATATTACACTTAATTTCGTTTGTGTTCCCAAGTTAATGGCGGGATTAGAACTCAGTGTAGGTGGTTGGAAATTAGCTTGGAGTATCCACGACCATCTTAAAAAATTGCAAGACCGTGTAAAGGAAGTGATTCAACTTCGTCCTTCAAGGCAGAATAGTAGGCCAGAGTCATCCGGCGAGCAATCTAAAGCGACTTTTTAAGAACAATCACTGGAGACCCAGCTTGAATCAATGCATTGATGTTCCAATAGATAAAGCTTTTACGAATGCTTTTATTTCTATGCAAGAGGCTCGTGAAGCCCTTGAGGTAAACATATCATTACAAGAAATAGGCACTGTCGTGAGGGTGTCCACCGGTATTGCGATCGTGAGCGGATTACCTGACGCAGGTTTCGAAGAATTGCTGTCGTTTCCTAATGGTATCTATGGGATCGCTTTCAATCTCGATGAGACCGAAATTGGCGTAGTATTATTAGGCGATTATTGGAACTTAAGTGCTGGGGATGAGGTTCACCGAACTGGCCGAGTTATGGATGTTGCCGTTGGTAATGAGCTAATAGGAAGAGTAATCGATCCGCTTGGTAGGCCTTTGGATGCGAAACCATTACTTAATCTATATGAGCGCGTGCCAATAGAGCGTCCAGCTCCGGCAGTTATGGCGCGTCTACCCGTGACTCAGCCCCTGCAAACTGGTTTAAAGGTCATAGATGCCTTATTACCCATCGGTCGTGGTCAAAGAGAACTGATCATGGGTGACCGGCAAACCGGAAAGACTGCCATTGCGATAGACGCCATCATTAATCAAAAAGGTAAAAATGTGGTATGTATCTATTGCGCGATAGGCCAGCGTGCAGCTTCAGTTGCGAAAACGTTGGCTTTATTGCGTCATCACGACGCGATGAAATATACATTGTTAGTTGTCACTGAAGGTAATAATCCTCCCGGTCTGAATTACATATGTCCTTATGCCGCCACGAGTATTGCTGAATATTTTATGCATCAGGGACGCGACGTCCTCATTGTTTATGACGATTTAACCCAACATGCAAGATCGTATCGAGAGTTGTCACTTTTGCTGCGCAGAGCGCCGGGCAGAGAAGCGTTCCCGGGCGACATATTTTATATTCATTCACGTTTGCTGGAACGTGCTACTCACCTAAATGAAGAACATGGCGGAGGCTCACTTACCGCCTTACCTATTATTGAAACTGAAGAACAGAATATATCTGCATACATACCAACCAACCTAATTTCGATTACAGATGGTCAAATTTACCTTTCCCCGAGCTTATTTGATTTAGGCATATTACCCGCAGTTGATGTCGGAAAATCGGTATCAAGAGTGGGTGGTAAAGCGCAACTAAAAGTGTTTCGAGAGGCCGCGGGTGCTCTCAAACTTGCCTACACGCAATTCGAAGAGTTAGAGAGTTTTGCTCGATTTGGTGCACGTTTAAATGAAAGTTCGCAGAGAATAATTGATAGAGGTCGTCGGATACGCGCATTTTTAAAGCAACCAGAAGGCTCACCTATAACAGTTCCTGGGCAAATCACCATTCTGTTGGCATTGACAAATGGACTGTTTGATTCAGTCCTACTTTCAGATATGCGGGATGCGCAACGAGCGTTAATAGATGTCGCCGATAACTTCAGTGCCGACTTAACACAGCGGCTCAGTTCAATGAATAGGTTAAGCGATCAGGATAAACAATGGCTGCTTAGGAGTGCAAAAGAAGCACTAGTAGTTTTTTAGATTCGGACTATGTGGCGACTGACTAAACCATTAAAAAGCGCGATGCGCAGGAATTATAATGAGTGACTCGATGCTTGCCTTACAGCGTAAAATTGACAGTGCTAATGACCTTCGCTCAGTGGTTCGCACTATGAAATCGATGGCTGCATCAAGTATCAGCGAATATGAGCAGGCTGTCTTATCCCTAGAAGAGTACTATAGAACAATAGAGTTAGGTTTAATCGCCGGTTTGCATAATAAGTACTGCATAAACCTCGCTATTAAAGGTAGCGAAGATCAGGCATTACCCAGTAAAGCTGGGTTGCCGAAAGGGGTTATTCTTTTCGGCTCTGACCAAGGATTAGTTGGGCAATTCAATGACACGTTATTAAGCTGTATGCGTAAAACACTTGCGAATGAATCTGCTGAAGCTTTATTTTGGCCTGTAGGTGAGCGCATACAATCTGGCCTTAAAGCGCAAAAATTAACCTGTGCCCGCAATTTTTCTTTGCCTCGCAAAATGGAATCAATTACATTGTTAGTCACAGAATTGTTAGTGGAAATTGAGGCGCAGCGTAAAGACCACAAAGTTAATGATGTCTATTTGTTCTTCAACGCCCCTTTGTCAAATACTGGTTATGCACCGAGAGTACAAAAGTTACTACCTCTGGATATGAAGTGGCAGCATAAGTTGGTAACCGAACATTGGCCGGGCAGGTCATTACCCGAACTAATCAACGGTCAACAGCGTTGTTTAATTAGCCTTATTCATGAATATCTTTTTGTATCGCTTTTTAAAGCATGCACAGCATCACTAGCTAGTGAAAACGCCAGTAGATTAGTGGCAATGCAGCGAGCTGAGAAAAATATTGAAGAATTAGAAAAGAGATTACATCGTACTTTCCATCGCAAGCGTCACAAAGCAATAGATGAAGAGTTGTTTGATTTAGTGGGTGGTTTTGAAGCTCTTAATACCGAAGCTCAACATTGAGTATTTAACTTGATTATCGGAAGCTCTATTATTCGGAGTACTTGTGCTTTACTGTCATTTATTCGCTCGATTGATTTTGAAAACCTTGCCAACAATGACCAGTAATTGCTAGGCTAACGAAATAAAAGAACTAGATAGTGCCTACCTATGACTGACGTTTTTCAAAATTTCTTACCACAAGCACATTTTAACGATCTCAAACGCTTACTAATGACAAACATGATGCCTTGGTATTATTCTGATCGTGTTGTTTCATCTGAAAAACATTTTATGTTTGCACATACCTTTATGGAGAATGGAGAGGTAATAAACCCAAGTCTGTTTGAGCCCGTTAGAGGTATGCTTCTTCCTATGCAAGACAAGGTCAAATTTATAGGAGTAAGCCGAATTCGTGCTGTTTTATACACGAATCAAGGCCATGAAATAATACATCCCACACATGTCGATATACCACTGGACTCTGGAGTGTCAGATAAATTTCGGATCGCCGTGTTTCACGTTAATAGCTGCAATGGTAAAACGGTCGTTGGGAGCCAAGAGATCCAATCCAAGGAAAATCAGCTCATCGTATTCAAAAATGTACCACATCATGGAACTGTTCAAACTGATGCCGAAACCAGAGTTGTCATTAACTTTGCCTTACGTATCGAATAATTACACTAGCACAGGACCTTAATAGTAGGCTGATCCTATAGGACAAGGTACACTTGGCTTTATTGGTAGTGACCAACAAATTGATGGTTACCGTTTACGTTTTATAGAGATTTGGATCATACATGTCAGATAAATTCTTTTTCCAAGGCCGCCAAGATGCGCGGCAGAGCAACCTCAAATTTGGTTATGAAAGGAATGCGAGTCGCATATCCGGTAGTAAAAAATACCCTTTGACACTGGTAGTCACTAATGAGGCACGAAAGCAAGAAGTCGAAAGTTTAGTTGCTGATGCAAAATTATTTGCTGAAGTGAATATTGATAGCAGCGAAGGTGCTGTTGAATCTATCTTTGAGCTAACCGCGCTCCTTAATAAAAAAGAGGCAGTTACCGTTGTCAAGGTTCCTGCTCGCAACGAGCCTTGCAGTTGCGCCAGTGGTAAAAAATACAAGAAGTGTTGCGGGTGAAATTAACAGCATAAATGCAGTATGGCGATCATACTTTCGCCATTTCAATTTTCCCAGTTCTCCTGGCGCCGGCTATGGCTGCATGTGAGCTCTGCGCAGTTAGCATAAACAAAGTTTTACCATCGTCGGCACCCAACATACATGCATAACAATTTTGACTTGTATTGACTATCTCTAATACCTCGCCACCTTGAGCAAGAAGCGCACATTCATTGCTAACTGCGTTAGCGATCCATATATTGCCATCAGCGTTCATACATATTCCATCGGGTACGCGCGCGCCAGTATCAGCCCAGACTCTCCGATTTATTAGCTCTGAGCTTTCAGTAATGTCGAATGCGGTTAAACATAAACCCAAGGTTTCGGCTACAATAAGTGTTTTGCCATCAGGTGTAATAACCGAGCCATTGGGAAAGCTCATATTGCCTGTTGCAACACTTACCTGGCCCTTCGTTGTCACTTTCACGATGTTGGCTTTAGGGTGATTAGCAAGCACTCCTTCGACACCTCTGATCTGAATTTCTTCGTCAAGATTAAAACCAAAGTTACCGACATAAGCATTACCTTGCTTATCGACCACCATATCGTTGCATAGGTACGTTGAGTATTCTGATAAATCAGCATGTAAAACTAATTCATTTTTCTCAAGTCGCTTTAAGGTGAGTGATTGCATACCCACAACTAGTAAGCGGCCATCTGGCAACCAACCAAGACCTGAGGGTTGTTCATTCAATTGCACTTCTAGTTTAGTGTCACCTTGCAGGTCTACTGACTTAACGGTTTTGTCATAAAAATCACTATACCAAAGCCGACCGTTATGCCAACGAGGCGCTTCCCCAAAATAAAGACCGTCGATTAAAATAGATGACTGTATCATTTGAGACCTTATTTTTTATTGAATTGAAAGAATAAATTTGTTTGATGCTGTAATAAACAGGCAATGATTTTGCCTGTTCTCAGTAAGCGCATTGCGGTTATGCTGACTAACCTCCTTGGTCAATTTTCGCCCTTACGGTATCTATAAATTCAAAACGCTGTCGATTTAGTTCACCGTCGGTAGCATTTTTCCAGTTTCCATTGAAAGCAACAACCAGTTGCCTCTTCGGGTCAATAAAGATGGTTTGTCCGAAAATGCCTCGCGCGGTAAAACTACCATCGTCGAACGTCCACCATTGATAACCATAGCCTTCGCCAGATCTGCCAATATCAGCCCGTTTGCTAGTGGCCATTTCAAACCAACCTTCTGGTAAAATAGAAGTCCCATCTATCTTGCCATCTTCCAGCACAAAAAGGCCATATCGTGCGAAATCACGCAAACTAGCCTGAATACAGCAGCCGGAAATTTCAACGCCGTCGGAGCTCAACAGCCAACTTGCGTCATTTTCCATACCAAACGGTTGCCAGATTTTTTCAGTAAGATATTGTGTAATAGTTTGGCCAGTTGCTTCGCCTACCAAAATCCCGATCAGGTTAGTCTCTCCTGTAGAGTACTGCCATTTTTCGCCCGCGGGATAGGCTCTTGGTAAGTCTTTCATGTAACTCACAATGGTGGGTAAACCGTCGCTGGCAACATGATTATTAAATTTAGCTACATCGGACTGCGGATCAGTATAGTCTTCATCCCACTGCACTCCTGATGTCATTGTGAGTAACTGCACTATTGTTACATTGTCGTAGGCTGAGCCTTTGAGACCGTCGATATAATCGGAAACATTATCGTCAAGGCTCTTTATGTAACCTTCTTTTAAAGCGATGCCGACCAGACTCGAAGTCAGGGATTTCGCTACTGAAAAGCTGGTCCAACGCTTTTCTGGTGAATGTCCAATGCCATATCGCTCAAAGCGGATCTTGCCCTTATGCAAAATTACTGCGCCGGATAGACTCTGCTTAGCAAAAAAGGTGTCCATGTCAATATCAAATGTGAGTTTTTCGCCATCAGGTAATGTTCTTGCGTTTTCACTCGGCTGTATGGGACTTGATTTAACTAATATCGGTAACTTATCCATCATTTTAAAACCCACATCCCGCTGACTTTGCGACCAAAACAAAACGTTAGTATCTTGGGGTGGGTCAGATAAAAGTGCTCGCCAGTCGGAGCCTATTAACCACCATCCGATACCCGCTAAAGCCAGCAGTGTTACAACGGGAATACCAATCCACTTAGATAATTTATTCATAAACGTTTGTCTTTTATGTGAGGTGAAAATCGAGGTTAAATTATGCAGGCTGTCTTTGTTGTTGCGCTCAAGTTCTTAGCGTTAACTTGAGCGCCATTGCAAAATAACGGAGAAGTTAGGTCAGGTCCATATCCTGGATGATTTCATGCGCAATTTCTGGTGTGGTCACACTAGGCTTTTCATGTAAGTCGCCTTTTAACTGACCTTTTCGGTGTTTAAGTGCTGCATCCAATTTTTTACGAGCTTGCGTTATGGCTGGATACATGACGTCGTTTTTGCCTTTGACCGCAATGCTAGTGCCTTCGTATTTAGTGGCAACTTCAGCACTGAACTCACCGTGCTCTTTAGTCACAATGATGTCTATGGCGATAAGGGTAGGAAAATGGCTGGCTATTTTCGAGAACTTTTGCTCAATATCTTCTTTAACTGACTCAGAGATATCGCAATGGTGACCTGAAACATTTATTTTCATAGGTTTTCCTCTTGTTTTGATTACGTTTTTGATGTCTTCATAATAGAGTTTGGGACAATATCAGCAAAATACAAGGTATATAATGTTCTTTTGTAAGATTATCCTGAATGCGTTAGCGCCGATTGTATCACTGAGACGTGCTCAGCAAGATCATGTCCTAGGTCAGTTAGATAGCCACCATCGGGCTGGCTAACAATACCTTTGTCAAATAATCGTTTTGCTGCTGCAACTCTACTTGGGTCGGCGTCGTTACGCACTTTGAGTCCTTGCATCAAGCTTTTGTTGGGAAATTTTAAGATAAGGTTGAGTTCTTCGGTAAGCTCATTATTGAAATGCATAGGCTTCTCTTATTGGGTTGAACTGTGACTAAAATATGGTGTTTCTTAAGCATATATCTGAAACAAAAAAAATACAAAGAATGATCATTAAATTTACATACTTATTGACTTATAGCTATTAAAATATTGTTCTAGGTTCTAATTCCAGACGTTTTTTGCGCTGCTATGCTGAATGACGGACTGCGTCATTCGACTTTTCTGTACTTTCAATACTGGTTCTTTTAATGCTGGCACCTTCATTATTTGACTTATCTGGTGAATGAGTTGATGCTAAAACCATATAAACACTGGGCAGCACAAGTAGGGTGAACAGAGTTCCTACCAACATACCAGCAACCAATATAATACCGATACTGTTTCTCGCTTCCGCTCCCGCACCAGTAACTAGGACCAAAGGGAAGTGACCTAAAACCGTGGCCGCCGTTGTCATTAATACTGGACGCAGTCTTGTTTGTGCGGCCAGTTGTATTGCTTCTAGTTTAGTATGCCCCATTTTCTGCATATGGTTAGCAAATTCGACTATTAAGATGCCATTTTTAGCTATCAAGCCAACCAAGGTTATAAAACCTACTTGCGAGTATATGTTGATAGTCGTAAAGTCTAAAAATGCAAACATCATAGCTCCCGAAAGCGCCAGCGGAACGCTACCTAGTAACACCACTAAAGGGTCTCTAAAGCTATTGAATTGCACGGCAAGTACCAGAAAAACAAAGACTAATGCTACTAATAAAACACCTTCTAGGGTGTTTCCTTCAAGCCTTATTTGACGAGACTCGCCAGCATAATCGATACTGTAGTCAGCCGGCAGAAGCAGAGCTGCAGCATCTTCTAATGCGCTTAATCCTTGTTCTTTAGTGGTTCCGGGAATAACTTCGCCATAGATCCTAAATGCGTTCTTCTGTTGAAATTTACTCAGTACACGCGGTGCTGTTTCGGTTGCTAATGTGGCAATGGAGCGAATAGGTATTAAATCACCAGCGGGTGTGCGAATTTGGAGATCAAGTATTGCATCTGGATTTGCTCTTCCTGCTTCATCAATCATAGGAATAACTCGATAAGCCCGGCCATCTTGATTGTACCGATTAACGAAGTTACCAGACAACATCACCTCCAATTGTCGACTAACACTAGTTAAGTTCATACCTAAGTCGGCAATACGTTGTCTATTCAAGTTAAAGCGTGCTTGGGGTAGATCGATTTTTAAGTCTGTGTCGGCAAAAAGAAACTTCTTACTGGCAATGGCAGCCTGAACCATTTTGTTTGCATACACTTTCATGTCGGTATAAGAGTCAGTGCTGAGCACGACTAATTCAACCGAGAAATTGCCAGATGTGGGCAAGGCAGAATCTAAAACAGGGAATGCTTTTAGTCCTGTCACGGACGAAAGAGAGGCAAAGGCTTTCCAAAACATTTCCTGAACACTTTGATCACGCTCATTCTGGTCTACAAAATTAACCCCACTAAACGCGCCAAGAGGATTCACTATTTGCCACATGGCCTCTGCACCTTCAAGCTCTTTCATCGTGTCTACAACACTGTCCATTTGGTTCATGCTGTATTGTAAAGAAGCTTCAGGTGAAGACTCAACAATAACATTAATACTAGATTGGTCTTCTGTTGGTGCCAATTCTTTTAATGAGTACAAATAGAATGGTAACGTAAGTAAAGCAAGAAACAGGGCCATAGTAAGCACTTGCGCTCTCCATTCAATAGTACGAATAATTACTTTTCCATAGGTTGTTTGTAGACGTTCAAAAAAGCCATTTACTTTACGCGTAAGCTTGCCCTCTTTTCCACCTTCAGGCGAGGCATAGGCACTCATAATAGGAGAAAGGGTTACGGCAACAAAACCGGATATCAAAACGGCGATAGCTAAGGTAAAAGCAAACTCTTTAAACAATGCACCAGTGAGTCCTGACAATAATCCGATTGGGGCATAAACAGCCGCGAGGGTAACAGTCATAGTGATAATTGGGGAAAGTAATTGTCTGGAACTTGCCAAAGCAGCTTCCATTCTGGTCATGCCTTGACGCATATATCGGGCGACATTCTCAACCACAACAATAGCGTCGTCGACCACTAATCCTACCGACAAAACAATAGCCAGCACAGTCAGCAAATTCAGTGAGAAGCCCATCAATGTCATGGCTGCTATCGCACCTAAAATAGAAATAGGAATAGTAATAAGGGGGACTAAAGCGGTTCTAAAAGAACCCATCATGGCAACCACGACCACGCCAACTAAAATGATAGTTTCGGCTAACGTGATAAATATTTCTCGCAATGCACTGCGCATGTAGATGGTGCCGTCATAGCCGTCAGTAATGCTTAAACCTTTGGGTAAGGTTTGATTTACCTTCTCTAGCATGTCATACAAACGGTCGCCAATTTCGATTTCGTTGGCGCCAGGCAACGGCCACACAGAAATATATAAAACGGTATCTTTGTCTAAACGCGAACTGACTTGGCCTTCTTCTTCACCTAATTTTACGTCGGCAATATCCTTAATACGAATTTGAGCACCATCAACTTGGCGAATGATAAGGTTTTCAAAGTCCTCGGCGGTGCTTAGTGAGGTATCTGTTAATAAACCTATGCGTTGCTGCGAGTTTTCACTGCGCCCCAACGTTGCCACCAGATTGTTTGCGCGCAGCGCTTCAGAAACATCATCGGTCGCAACATCGAGTGCGGCCATTTTTTCTGCGTTTAACCAAATACGCATAGCTGGAGAGCGCCCCCCCTCAAGTCCGATACGTTGCACACCTGGAATAGTAGTTAAACTGGGCACAACACGACGAGAAAGATAATCGGTAACCTCGAAGCGCGACATGCCGGCGGTTTCTTCATCGTAATTAACCGTTAAATAGAACACAGCAAAGGGTCTGTCGGCCCGCACAACTTGAACCGTTGGATCTTCAGCGCCAGTTGGTAATTCAAAGCGGATTTGATCGAGCCTTGAGGAAAGTTCAGCCAATGCTCGGGTACTGTCAACGCCAAGACGCAACCATACTGTTACCGAACTAACGCCGGGTGTTGTGTTTGAATCGATGTAGTCGACACCGGGAACTGAGGCCGCGGCGCGTTCAATAGGTTCGGTAATAAACCCTTGAACGACTTCGGCTGACGCACCAACATACGGTGTAACAATTTGCAGTGATGCACTTTCAATTTCTGGAAATTGTAGGATAGGTAACTCGAGAGCAGCTCTAATACCGACTAGGCATAAAGCAAGTGACAATACGATAGCTAGAATAGGGCGCTTACAAAAAACGTCCATGATGCTAGGCTTGCCGAGATCAGGTTTTTGATTGTCCATAATCCTTATTCGCCTTGTCCATCGATATAAACCAAAATGCCTTCGCGCAATTTAAACGAACCTTGAGTTGCAATGACGTCGTTTAATGCCAATCCATTGCTCGAAGCAATCTCAATAATACTGCTTTCACCCTCTTTATAAATTACATTAACGACTTGGCGAGCGGCGCGCCAATTGTCTTTATCGTCTTTTGTTAATTTAAAAACATAGCTGCCAAAAGTATCGTATCTAATTGCCTTACTAGAAAGTCGTACGACTTGTTTGAGTTCATAAACCGGCACTGAAACGGTAACAATAGCGCCCGGTTTTAGCTTAACTTGATCGCTCGTTAGTTTTGCGCGCACTTTAATATTTCTAGAACGTGTTGATATTTCTTGATCGACTGCTGCTATGACGGCTTTCGCATCATGCAGTCCCAAATTGTCGGCACTGACAGACACGTTGGTTCCTATCGTTAAGTTTGAATAGGTTTGTGGGATGTTGAAATCGACCCAAACGGTATGTGAATCACTAACCAACTTTGTGGTCACTGTATCGGCCGATAAAAATGCCCCAATTTCAAGTTCATGCAATCCGGCTTGACCACTAAAAGCAGCGATCACTGTCTTTTTTGCGATAACGGCTTCAAGTGACCGTTTTCGAGCAATAGACACCGCTAATTGCGCTTTTGCTCGTTCATACTGATCGCGACTTGAGGCACGCTGTTCGAATAGCTTTTGAAATCTGTTGGCATCTAGTTCAGCAATGGTTATTTCTGCGTCAATAGCGTCGAGTTGTGCTAACTCGTCGTCAATCTGCATTCTTAATAGAACGGCGCCTTTTTCGACTTTTCCGCCTGACTTGAACCCTATGTAAGTAACAACGCCTTCAAGTTCGTTACGAATTTCTAAACTTTGTGTCGGTAACACTGAGCCAATGACTTTTAAACTAGGTTGCCAAGTCGATATTCCTACGCTTTCAACTTTTACTGTTTCACTGGGCTCGGGGAATGACTCTCCGAAGGCGATTGCAGCCATCACTTGATTATATTTCACAAAACTAAGTAAGCCGACTACGGCAAAACAAAAAACAACAGTTACCAACCAACGACGCCAATGCATCTACTACTCCTACCCTTATAATCAAAAAAGTCCAAAAACAGCTTATATCTAAAGCAATCATCGATGGAGTAAACAATAAAATAGCATAGCGTAATATTACGCTAATACCTTATTATTACAGCGTTAATTTAGGATAAGTTCATGCATCATGTCATTGGTATAAAAAACGCTAAATAAAATGTAAAAATCACCGATAGCATTGCGTCTATCGAGTTTTATTGCAGCGGCGTTTCTAGTGCATGAAAATGAGCCAACAAGGCATAATTGGAGAATGAATTATACCTTGGGATTGGACTCAAATAAGGTCTTCATTTTGTTCGCAAATGCGACGAAATTTTCCTTCATTGTAGTTTTAATTTTAATACTAATTTCGGATAAGATAATTACACCTTCAATCGTAATAGTGGGAGCGTGGGCAGACGCAACTGAAGGCGCTTTATTTTTTGAAGTGCCCAGTATACAAAATGCCTTCGATAGTACATTCACATTTTCAGGGACGAATATTTTATCACTACCTAATAGACTGAATACTTTTACTGTCACGTTAGGACTACTAAAGCGGGCGTCTGTAAAGTCGAGGGTTGAACTCCCGAGTAAAGTAAATAGTCTAATTTCTTTGGGCACCGTCCATACCCCGCTACGGTCAGTATCGCCTAAAATATTAATCAATGTTTCTTTTTCTTCAGCTGGCGCTTGGCTATATTGCACAGAAAACTGCTGTTCCTTTTGCTTTTTCAAAGTATCGTCTGGAGCAGCATCTAAATCTTGAATCTGATCCACCATTTCTTGATGCGATGATGTCTCTATAACTGCATCCAGTCGACGCTCAAAAGCGTCATTAGAAATAATGCCATGACTGTAATTATGAATAAGTACGTCAATGACTTCTTCTTTTACTTGCTCTATGGGCCTATCTTCTAACCTTACTGGCATGATCATATTCCTTTATTAACGCAATTTATCAATGATGTGTACATTGGCTTTAGGCTGCTGCATACAATGATTATTATATACAAAGAGCGCTGAATGTAAAAAGCATGGCAGTTAAAGGACACGGAGTCTATTTCAAAGATGTCATCACTAACGGCATCTATCTGCACACTTTTGTTATAATGCTAATACCTAAAGCAAAGCTCGTACCAAAAATAAAATCTATACAAAACAGAGTGTTAAAAAATTTTTAAATTGGATGTTTGGTCATATTTGCGAATAATTAGCATTCTGAACTAAATATTGTATTTGTAATGAAGTATTCGTAATAAAAGTAGAGCGCTTGCTTGGCTCTTTTGCAAACCTAAATATTTTTTAGTGACAAGTGAAGAGCGGCAATCGGTCCATGTTTAGTTTTTACATGCATTCTTTTAAAAAGATAAATTATATGTAGTGTACACTCTCGATTATACGTTTTAAAACGCGCGATGCCATGTACTTTGTTGACATGTAATAATGCCGAAATCTAACTGAACAACTGAAAATCAAATGGCTCTTAAACCCACAATTTACAAATTTAATATCACGCTTGCTGATATAAACAATCATCACTATCCCAACTTAACTTTGACCGTTGCACAACATCCTTCTGAAACCATAGAACGAATGGTGGTTCGTGTGCTGGTATTTTGTCTTCATTCCTTTGA
>JBLIKA010000033.1:0-29013 GCA_047637355.1 Glaciecola sp.
ATTTAATACGAATAAGCGCTTGCATGGAATCGATGAATAGCTGATCATTTATTATAAGCAATCCTTATTTTGGAGACAACATGGAAATCAGCACCTTAATTACTGGGATCGTCATTGGGCTCGTCATTGGCGGCATTATAGTTTTCATTATCGTTAAGAATATGCAATCAAATTCTGAGAGTAAAGTTGACCACACTGAATCGGAACTCAAAGCATTATTAGCAATACAGGCTCGTCAGCACTTGGATATCTCAAGACAAGCGTTAACTGACATTCAAAATAAAACGGCGGCCCTGGCAACTCATTTAAATGACTATGAAGAATCACTAACCAAAGCGACGATGAGTGAGAGTGATTCTAAAGATTCGTTCTTTGGTGAACATGCTAGCGTATTTTTGCGTAATAGTTTGAAGGTAAACAAAAGTGACCTAGCACTAGCGCAACCAGATACACAACCACGTGACTTTGCAAACAGTGGTTCTGGCGTATTTCACGGCGTTAAAGCGAAAACATCAAAAGAGAATAAATCACAAGACCAGTGAACTTAAGTAGTTTTTCACTAGTCTTTGTTAGGTATTCAACTTTATAGATATATTTGGAGTATCGAGATTAATGAAATCATTTCTTCGTAAATTGGCTGTCGGTGCAACCGCTAGCTGTATTATTTTTATAAGCGTATCAAGTGCAAACGCTGCATTACCTTTCTTCTCAACAAAAAAAGGTGAAGTTCCTTCATTAGCACCCATGATTGAGCGCACCGCTCCAGCAGTTGTGAGTATCTCCGTCGAAGGTACTCAAGTGACTCGCCAGCAAGTACCTGAAATGTTTAAGCGATTTTTTGGCGCCCCTGATGAACAAGTCAATGAACAGCCCTTCCGTGGAATGGGCTCCGGAGTTATTATTGACGCAGAGAAAGGCTATGTTGTTACCAATAACCACGTTGTTGATAATGCTGATGAAATAATCGTTAAATTGACCGACGGTCGCGAATTCACAGCAAAAAAGCTAGGTGCTGATGAACAAAGCGATGTCGCCCTCTTACAAATCGTCGCTGACGACCTATCACAACTGCCATTAGCTGATTCGGATAAATCACGTGTTGGTGACTTTGTTGTCGCTATCGGTAATCCTTTTGGACTAGGTCAAACCGTCACTTCAGGAATTGTGAGTGCATTAGGCCGTTCAGGCTTGAACATTGGAGGCCTTGAAAACTTCATCCAAACCGACGCAGCAATTAATAGAGGTAACTCAGGCGGCGCATTAATCAACTTAAACGGCGAATTAATCGGTATCAATACCGCAATATTCGGTCCTAACGGTGGCAACGTCGGCATCGGTTTTGCTATTCCAACTAATATGATGAAAGGCTTAATTGACCAAATTGTAGAGTTTGGTGAAGTAAGACGTGGTTTGCTCGGAATTCAAGGCGGTAACGTCGATGCCAAGCTTGCAGAGGCTATGCGCTCTCCAAGCAATAAAGGGGCGTTCATTAATGAAGTGGTTCCTGATTCTGCTGCCGCTAAAGCGGGCTTGAAATCAGGCGACATCATCACCGCTTTAAATGGTAATGAACTCAGTAGCTTTGACGAACTACGCGCAAAAGTAGCTACTATGGGTGCAGGTGCAGATGTAACGTTGACCATTGTGCGTGACGGAAAGAAACAAGACGTCGACGTTGTACTTGGTGATGCTGGCCAGCCTGTTGCCGTTGCTAAAGAGGTGCACCCTGCGTTTGAAGGTAGTGAAATGAACAATGGTAAAGATACCGAGGGTAATGACGGAGTCGTAGTTACTGAGGTTCAACCACGCTCACCAGCAGCAAGAATTGGTCTTAAGTCGGATGATGTAATCGTTGGTTTAAATAGGCAACGTGTAACTAATATTGCAGACCTCCGTCGCCTTGTAGAAGAGAGTGAAGGAAATGTCATGGCATTGAATGTAAAGCGTGGTACATCTACGATTTATGTTGTTATTCGACAATAGCTTAGCAACCCTCTATATAATTCCATGTAGCCACTTTTTGAGTGGCACATGGAAAGTTTATTTCATGATGCTGTAACACCATAGATTATTTTGTTATTCTTACTAATTAACTACTAGTATCGAAAATTTTACCATGTCCTCATTGCAACGTTTTTTTATAGCTCTCCTAAAACCAATTATGCTCGGTTTAACTGTTGCCGCTATTCTTCTTATATTCATTCCAGAATTTCGTCAAGGTAGTGGCCTTAATGTTCATTGGCTGCAGACAGAGGACAACCCTCCTGAACGTCTAAGCTACCACGATGCAATAAGCAGAAGCGCACCCGCTGTCGCCTATATATACGGGGTTAGTATCGATAACCCGAATCCCAATAGCATATTCAGAGGCAGAGCGACAGAACGTACTAATTTAGGTTCTGGCGTAGTGATGTCAGATGATGGTTATTTAGTGACCTGCTATCACGTAATAAAAGACACCGATACCATATTTATTCGATTACAAGACAGCCGGACTCTTGAAGCGCAGATTGTTGGCTTTGATATAGAAACCGACTTAGCCGTATTAAAAGTTGACGCTGAAGATTTGCATGTGATGCCTCAAGTTCCTAAAACAGGTCTTAGAGTAGGAGATGTCGTTATGGCTATCGGTAATCCGCTCGACTTAGGTCAAACCATTACTCAAGGAATTGTCAGCAGAATTAGTCGAAACAACCTTGCAAATTATTTTGATTTCATTCAAACCGATGCTGTTTTACACCCTGGCAATTCGGGGGGGGCACTAGTCGATAGTAATGGGTATTTAGTCGGAATTACGAATGCGAATTTCAAAACGCGAGGACCAAATGGGCGTGGGTTAACTACTGTCGACGGTATTAATTTTGCTGTTCCGTATGAATTAGCTAAAAAAGTAATGGAAGAAATTATTGTGTCAGGGACTGTTGTTCGTGGACAATTAGGCTTTGTGGGTAACGCTCTAGTCGAGCGCAAAGGTATGGTTGTTACAGAGGTCACTCGAGGCGGACCTGCCGACACTGCGGGCCTCAAGGTAAAAGATATCTTACTTGCTATTAATGGTTTTCAAATAGAGGAAAATGATGCTGGCCAAGCATTGAATATAGTCAGCCAAACAGCCCCTGGAACGGCACTTACGCTCAAGATTGAACGTAATGAGGAACTCATTACGTTAACCGTCGTTGTCGGATCCTCTGCTTCTTCTTAGCTTACTTCAGGTCTGGTTTAACACGGCTGTTGGGTTAATAATTCTGCAGTAATGTTAAATACTCAGGCTTTTGGTTCTTTGACACGCTTAATGTTCGCACCTAAACCACTTAGTTTATGCTCGATAGCCTCATAGCCTCTGTCTAAGTGATAAATTCGATTAACGATAGTCTCACCTTCAGCCACTAAACCTGCAATTACTAAGCTTGCTGAAGCTCTAAGATCAGTTGCCATCACTTGTGCCCCCGTGAGCTTCGAACTGCCTTTAGACAGCGCGCTGTTGCCTTCTAATTCTATTTCAGCACCCATGCGCTGTAACTCAGGTACATGCATAAATCGATTTTCAAAAATTGTTTCAGTGATAACACCAGAACCTTGAGCAACGGCATTGAGCGTCATAAATTGAGCTTGCATATCTGTAGGAAAACCAGGGTGTGGTGCGGTTTTTAAATTAACTGCTTTGGGCGCCTTGCCCTGCATATCTAGTTCAATCCAGTCTTCACCAATGGTTATTTTAGCACCCGCTTGTTCAAGCTTGCTGAGCACAGCATCAAGAGTTGATGGATCCGCCTTTTCACAACGTACGCTCCCACCCGAAACCGCAGCAGCAACTAAAAATGTACCGGTTTCAATACGATCAGGCAGAACACTATAGTTGCAACCTTGCAGACTTTTCACACCAGTAATTTTGACTTTATCAGAACCAGCACCCGTCACTTTCGCACCCATGCTATTTAAACAGTTCGCTAAATCTACAATTTCAGGCTCTCTAGCTGCGTTTTCGAGTATCGTCTCGCCATCGGCTAAGGTAGCTGCCATCATTAAATTTTCAGTGGCCCCGACACTTACAATATCCATAAATATGCGAGCGCCTTTTAAACGCCCATCGACTTCGGCTCTTATATAACCCTCATCTACTTCGATCCTCGCTCCCATTTTTTCTAGGCCTGCTAGGTGCAAATTGACAGGACGAGCACCAATGGCGCAACCGCCAGGCAGAGATACATTTGCTTTACCATGTTTGGCTAACAACGGACCTAAAACCAAGATTGAAGCACGCATTGTGCTCACCAAGTCATATGATGCTGTAACACTTTCTAAACAACTTGCATCAATTTCGACATGATTTTTGTCTATTTGGTTAATGCTCGCGCCAAAGTCTCTCAACAACAGTAACGTGGTACTAATGTCTCTCAGAGCGGGTACATTTTCAAATGAACAAGTTGAATCAGCTAATAAACTTGAAATAAGTAATGGCAGTGCGGCATTTTTCGCACCTGAAATTGTAACTGAGCCAGATAATGGCGGGCTTTTAGTGATTACCAACTTGTCCACGGATACTCTCTTCTATATTTATTAGTATATTTGTAATAAGGCAATGTTAATTCATTTCAAGAGTGAAAAATCTTCTCTCGTTTCCATTGATCAACGGTAAACGTCTTTATGGTGATAGCGTGCATGGTGCCATCAGCAATTTGTTGGGCTAGCGGGCCATAAATTAGCTGTTGCTTCTTTACTCTTGGCATTTCTTCGAAGCGGTCGTCGACGGCAATAATCTGAAAGTGTGAGCCTTCGCTCTTAACTTTAACATCAGCTAAAGTAAGTTCAGACTTCAATAAACCCGCTATTTCTTCATTTGTCATTCTTTTCTCTATTCTATTCTATTCTATTCTAGGAAACCGTCAGCATTACTTAGTTTTGCCAACTCGATTAATTTTGTAGGTGAATTATGAATAGTAACATCAACGTTGTGCTGTTTTAAATCACGTTTTAAATTAATTAACCAAGCAAGACCTGCACTATCGGCTCTATCGACATCATTGAGACAAACCATCAGGCGAGCGGCGTCCGTTAGTTGTTTTTTAGCATTAGTATCGATTGAAATCCAATAGTCTTTGGTTAACGTAAGCTGATCTAAATCACCTTTCACGACTAACGTTAATACTTTGTCTCGCAGCTCAAGTGCAGCTTGCATTTATCGTACAACCTTATTTATTTAGTTTATCGTTAAGTTTAATTGGCTCAGCGATATTCTTTCTCATTAATTCAATCACTTTATCAATACCATCTTGACGCAAAATGGATTCAAATTCAGTGCGCTTACTCGATAATAAGCTAATACCTTCAGCTACCATATCGTATACTTGCCATTGATCAGATTGACGGTCTTTGCGGACCTTGAATGCGACTTTGATATCAGGACGCTCGCCATCTTTAATCACGGCTCGTACTGTCACATCTGAACGGCCATCAAACTCTAACGCAGGAGCAAACTCAACAAGTTGATCGTCATAATAACCCAGAGCAACAGCATAGCTGGTGATTAAATATTCTCTAAATACCGAAACAAATTCCAATAATTTTTCTCTTGGTACTTTACTCGCGTATTTTCCCAATACTTTGAATGCAGAGAAACGATAGTCAATGTAAGGAAGTAACTCTTCTTCCATGACCGTACGCAATAGTTCTGGGTTTTTTTCAATTTGTTCTTTTTCTCGTTTCATACGGTCAAACGTTAATGAGGCAACCTCATTAATCATAACGTACGGGTCGCTTTGTTCTGACGCAATTGTTACCGTAGTTGATACCATAACAGTCATGGCCGTTAAAATTGAGATAAACCATTTTTTTAGGCTACCAAAACGCTTATTCACACTATTCACCTTATCTGCTGCTGTCATAATTATTACCCTGAATCCTTTCCGAACAAAAATTGCCCAATTAGGTCTTCTAATACTAATGCTGATTTTGTATCAACGATATATTTTGTTTCACCTTCTTGGTCGCCAATATATATTGGGTCTTCACCAGGGAATATGAAACCCGGTGTTAATCCAATATATTGCTCCCCTAACAAACCCGCAGTCAGTATTGATACTGAACTTGTTTCAGGAAATGTTTTGATATAATTTGACGATATTTCCATTTCAACAACAGGGATAAGTTCTCTTTCATCTAAATATATGCGCGACACTCTACCAACGATAACCCCCCCGACTTTAACGGATGATCTCGCCTTTAGACCTCCAATATTGTCAAATTTAGCGTTCACTTTGTAACTTTCACCACTGCCGCTCATACCTTGATTCGCGACTTGCAAAGCCAGTAACAAAGTCGCTGCTATTGCTAGAGCAACAAATATACCAACCATTAATTCTGTTTTTTTGCTTGTCATTTTATTTCCTAATTAATTCCAAACATCAGTGCTGTAAGCACGAAATCTATCCCTAAAATAGCCAACGAAGAAAACACAACCGTTTCTGTCGTTGCCTTACTAATACCTTCTGATGTTGGTATCGCATCGTAACCTTTATAAAGTGCAATCCAAACCACAACTAAAGCGAACACAATGCTTTTGATAACACCATTCATGACGTCTTTATCCCAATCGACCGTTGACTGCATAATCGACCAGTAGCTGCCTGAATCGACACCTAACCAATCAACACCAACCAAATGCCCACCTAAGATTCCGACTGCACTGAAAATCAGAGCCAACATAGGCATCGAGATTACGCCAGCCCAAAAACGTGGCGCTATAATCCGTCGCAATGGGTCAACAGCCATCATTTCAAGACTACTTAATTGCTCAGTCGCTTTCATTAAACCGATTTCCGCGGTTAATGCCGAACCAGCTCTACCGGCAAACAATAATGCAGTAACAACTGGCCCTAACTCTCTAAGAAGAGACAATGCAACCATTGGACCTAGGCTTCCTTCGGCTCCGTAGTTGACAAGAATAGTGTATCCCTGCAACGCCATCACCATGCCAATAAACAACCCCGACACGATTATAATCAGCAGACTCTGCACACCAACCACATATACTTGCTGGATAATGAGCGGAATATTCTTCAACCTTGGAACAGCAAATAGAGCGCCCCACAACATTAAAGATGCATTACCGATAGCACTCAATCTTGATAGCGTGTTTGCGCCCAAACTAATTAACCAATTCACTATTTAGTCCCCATAAAGGTTTCTTGCATAGATGCTGCAGGAAAGTGAAATGGCACAGGACCATCGGCGTTGCCTTGCAAAAATTGTTGTACTAACTCAGATGAAGAATTTCGAATTTCTTCCGGCGTACCGGCCCCAATAATTCGTTTATCCGCCATAATATATGCATAATCGGCAATGGTCAGTACTTCTTTCACGTCATGAGTAACAACGATACTTGTCAAGCCTAGGGCCGAGTTAAGCTCTTTAATTAGTTTAACCAGGACACCCATAGATATTGGATCTTGTCCAGCAAACGGTTCGTCATACATTATCATGTCAGGGTCCAACGCGATTGCTCTTGCTAATGCAGCCCTTCTGGCCATGCCACCTGATAACTCATTCGGCATTAAATTCGCAGCACCACGCAAACCAACCGCTTCTAATTTTAGTAAGACGATTGTTTCAATCACTGATTCTGCCAATTTCGTATGCTCACGCAAAGGAAACGCCACGTTGTCGAATACTGAGATATTCGTAAACAATGCACCGCTTTGGAAAAGCATACTCATTTTCCTGCGAACATCGTACAAGCGCTTGCGACTCATCTGATGAATATTTTCGCCTTGAAACAACACTTCGCCACTGTCTGGATAGAGTTGCCCACCGATAACTTTTAAAAGCGTCGTTTTACCTATACCACTCGGTCCCATCACCGCTGTGATACCGCCTTTTTTCACTTGCAATGAGATATTGTCATAAATGACACGATCACCTCGTTGAAAGTGCATTTCGTTGATATCAACTAAAATGTCTGACATTAGATTTCTTTTATTCCTATTTGAGTGATTTTCACTGTTAATAGCGTATTCATACTAAATTCCATTAAAACCTATTTTTTCGACTTGGTTTGACGCATTATTTTAAATTACCAACTAAACTCTTGTTTATTAGCCTAATTAAAGCTCAATCTGCCTAGCATTATTAAAACTCGTCACCCATAGAGACGGACATGTCCTTCTATAAGTTCATTACATTAACAATATTTAATGACTGTACGCTGAACAAGACCTGACTTTTTGAGTTTTTATTTTGTTTTTTTATAATTTTATACAAGGGCAATTAAAACCAATGTGTATTATCGCGCAGTATAACGTAATAACACAGTGTTTTTGCTATTGATTAACACTTTTGAAGGGCTAAAAAGGCATAAATCTGTAACAAAAAATATATAATCGGAGTTGACTACTGAGCTAAAACACTAAAAAAGCATATTTGAATGATATTTTACGCTTTTTTAGTGTCAAACCGGTGGGCTTTTTGCGACAATGCAAAACCATTTAGAGGAGATTTAATACTACGTGATTACACAAATCATTATATTTTTAATAGGTTTAGGCGTGCTGAGTTGGAGTGCGGACAAATTTGTTTATGGTGCTTCAGCACTCGCTAAAAATTATGGCGTCTCCCCTATGATGATAGGATTGACAATTGTTGCCATGGGTTCAAGTGCACCTGAAATTGTGGTTTCAGCAACCGCATCCTTAAATGGCAATCCAGACACTGCAGTAGGGAATGCAATAGGTTCTAATATTACTAATATTGCGCTTGTCCTCGGGATAACAGCGCTTATTAAGCCGCTATTCGTTTCATCGACTACGCTGAAACGTGAATTACCCGTACTACTGTTGGTTACACTTATTGGCGTTTACTTTCTTTCCGATAATTATCTCAGCCTAACTGAAGGTATGATATTAATCACTTTATTTGTCTTGGTGCTCGCGGTGATGGCCTGGTTTTCCTTTAACGTAGAAAAGAACGACCCGTTAATAGCTGAAACTGCAGACGAGATCCCCAGTAATGTGCCGACTAAAAAGGCGATAATGTGGGTAATTATTGGTTTGATTATGCTGCCATTAAGCGCTCACTTCTTAGTAGAAAGTGCAGTCTATATAGCGCATTATTTTGGTGTAAGTGATCTCGTTATTGGTTTAACAATTATCGCATTAGGAACTAGCTTACCTGAGCTTGCGGCGAGCATCGCAGGTGTCCGCAGGGGGGAAGATGATCTAGTAATCGGAAACATCATTGGATCAAATATTTTTAATCTATTAGCGGTACTCGCCATGCCAGGATTGATTATCCCTAGCGTGTTAGACATTAATGTTTCAGCTCGTGACTCATATGTCATGCTAGGATTGACCATATTGCTCTTTATGTTCTGTTTTAATTTACAGGGCACGCGACGAATTAATCGTTATGAAGGTGGTATTTTTGTGCTGGCATTTTTTGCCTATCAATACATGCTATTTATGTAGTAACCCACATATACGATTCAGACATAATTCATGTAAGATGGTGCATGGTAGTCGCCCAGACGAATAAACAGAAGGTTGCGGTAACAGCATGAATGAACAGATTAGTTTTTTAAAAACCGCAAAAACAGTCTTTCAAAATGAAATTGAAGCTTTGCAAAAGCTACAGTACAGTTTGAATGATACCTTTAATCAAGCCTGTGAATTAATGCTTAACTGCACAGGCAAAGTAGTTGTATGCGGAATGGGAAAATCGGGGCACATTGGTAATAAGATTGCATCAACTCTAGCCAGTACAGGCACTCCCGCATTTTTTATGCATCCAGGGGAGGCCAACCATGGCGACTTAGGGATGTTAGCCAAGGGTGACGTACTTATTGGCATATCTAACTCAGGCGAGACAAATGAGCTAACCGGACTATTACCCGTTGTTAAAAGACTGGGTGTACCGGTTATCGCAATTACCAACAACCCAAATAGCACATTAGCCAAATTCTCAGATGTTGCTTTAGACATAAACGTCGAAAAAGAAGCCTGCTCACTCGGACTTGCGCCAACTACAAGCACAACAGCGACGCTCGTATTAGGCGACGCATTGGCGGTTGCATTGCTCGAAGCAAAAGGGTTTACGGCTAACGATTTCGCGTTGTCTCACCCAGGTGGTTCACTGGGTAGAAAGCTATTGCTTACGGTTGACGAAATTATGGCTGTTAAACTAGAGCTCCCACTCGTCGTTAAGTCTGCAACGGTAATGCAGGCACTTTTGGAGATGTCTGATAAAGGATTGGGTATGACCGGAGTGATTGATAGTGATAACAACTTACTCGGTGTTTTTACCGATGGCGACCTGCGCCGAGCATTAGACAAACATATCGACATTCATAAATCGACTGTAGAGCAGGTAATGACGCCTAATAGTATTACTATGATTCACGGTAAACTCGCAGTAGATGCCCTAAATTTAATGCAAAAACACAAAATTAATGCGATGTTTATTGTCAATGACGAGCATAAACCAGTAGGCGCCATCAAAATGCACACACTACTAAAAGCAGGTGTTGTTTAATGTTAAAAGTCGATACCTTATATAGCCAAATTGATGCCGATTTATTTCAGCGTTTTAAAGCAATTGAATTGCTAGTTTGCGATGTTGATGGTGTGTTTTCTGACGGTACTATTTTATTGGGCAATCAAGGCGAAGAACTCAAAGCATTCAATACTAAAGACGGTTACGGTATCAAAGCATTAGCCAAAATTGGCGTAAAAGTGGCGGTTATTACCGGACGTAAATCTAGTATTGTTGAGCAGCGCATGACAGCGCTGAACGTAGACCATATTATGCAAAATAGAGAAGATAAACTCACTGCAATAACTGAATTAATTACCGAGTTTGGTTATACCAAAGAAACTATTGCAAGTGTTGGTGACGACATGCCTGATTTAGGTATGTTCAGCGTGAGCGCAATCGGCATTGCGGTTGCTGATGCTCATCCTTTCGTTAAGAAGCAAGCAACATTTTGCACAACATTACCGGGCGGGCGGGGCGCAGTGCGGGAAATCTGTGACATTATTTTACAGGCTAAAGGAAAACTTTTTGACATTCATGGAGCAAGTGTATGAATAGGCTAGTAATCAGTATTGTCTTAATTTTCAGCGCTGCTTTTGCATTATTTTTACCAACGTGGCTTGCTGACGATAAAAAAGTTATTTTGAGCGATAAGGACGCTGCTTTATTTCCCAATTATGAGGCCAAAAACCTGCGTAGTAAATTATTCGACAAAAATGGTAATTTAGCCCATCAGGTCAGCGCAGAGAAAATGGAACATTTTGATATGCTTGGGTTCGTAAACTTTACTCAGCCTAAATATACAATCTACCTGCAAGGAGATGGATCACGCTGGCAACTCAATGCCGACGAGGGCACTTTTTACGACTCGAATAAAATCGAATTAGTCAGCGGTGTACATATTCGTAACTTGCAACCCGAAAATTACATTCAAACAATATCTACAGATTTTATTGAGATCGATTTATTGACCAAAACCATCGCATCAGATGATCCATTAATTATTTCCGGTGAAAATTTCATGATCAATGGTATCGGATTCGAAGCCAATTTAGAAACCCAAAAATACGAGTTAAAAAACCATGTTCAAACTGAATATTTACCTGTTCGCTAGTCTACTTTTATTGGCCGGCACAAGCATATTAAACGCACAAGATGTTATCCAAAAAGACGATTTTAATAAGCCCACAATGCTTTCATCTGATAAAAGCTTTGGTGATGGCAAAGAAAAAGTAGCCGTGCACGAGGGCAATGTAAAGATTACTCAAGGTAGCTTGGAAATCAAAGCGGATAAGTTAAGAGTGTCAGCGGCTCTTGGTAAAGATAAAGAAGTATTTGAAGCTACTGGCAATCCAGCAAGTTATACGCAACAGCTCGCCGACGGCACAATGGTTGTAGCTAAAGCAAATAGTATTCGATACGAAAAAGCGACTAAAATTATTTCATTAAAAGGAAATGCCGAACTTTATCAAAATGCGTTTAGTATCAAAACTGACTCTATTATCTATGATATTGAAAAAGAACAGTGGCAAGCTCAGAAGGACAACAATAGTAAACAGCAAGTTGTCACTGTATTTGATGGTGCTACATTGAAAAAAACAAAAGAAGCGATTAAAAAGAAAAAGGAAACGGAACAGTGAGTACGCTCGTTGCCAGACATCTAGCTAAATCATATAAAGCAAGGCAAGTCGTAAGAGACGTCAGTTTAGAAGTGTCAACAGGTCAAATAGTCGGTTTGTTAGGCCCTAATGGTGCAGGTAAAACAACCACGTTTTACATGATTGTGGGTTTAGTGCCGCTTGATAAAGGCGAAATCTTTATCGACCAATTAGACATGACAATTCAGCCCATGCATGAGCGAGCTAGACATGGTATTGGTTATTTGCCACAAGAAGCGTCTATTTTTAGAAAATTAACTGTATACGAAAACTTGATGGCTATACTGCAGACACGCAAAGAATTGACAAAAGATCAGCGTGAACAGGAGGCTGATGACCTTATGGATGAATTTAATGTTAATCATATAAGAAATAATTTGGGAATGAGTTTATCAGGCGGAGAGCGCCGCCGCGTTGAAATTGCGCGAGCTTTAGCAGCAAATCCAAAGTTTATTTTACTTGATGAACCATTCGCCGGTGTTGACCCAATTTCTGTTAATGATATAAAGAAGATTATCAAACAATTAAAAGAACGGAACATTGGTGTGTTGATCACAGATCATAATGTTAGAGAAACCTTAGATGTCTGTGAAAAAGCATATATTGTGAGTCACGGTGAGCTGATTGCATCAGGCACATCTGATGAAGTACTCAGTAACCAAAAAGTGAGAGATGTATATCTCGGCGACCAATTTGTATTATAGGTGAATCATGTTTAGTAATAGGTTTTTTTCGCAGCTAGAAATCACTGAAGGGAATCAATGAAACCTTCATTGCAGTTAAAATTTAGTCAACAACTAACAATGACGCCTCAACTTCAGCAGGCGATTAAATTACTACAACTTTCGACACTTGACCTTCAGTTAGAGATTCAAGAAGCGTTAGATTCCAATCCTTTATTAGAAATTGATGAAACGGAGCATAATAGCGGCGCCTCAGACAACGATTCAGAGCCTCAAGACTATACTGATAAAAACTCGCTTAGCGCTGAAAACTCTGACAACGTCGATAGCCATGACGCACTTGAAAACAACCAAATTCCAGATGACCTCCCCCTAGACAGTTCTTGGGATGAGTATTTGAGCGCTTCATCTGCCCCAGCCAACATATCTAATGGTCCGGCTGATGACGACTATATTTTTCAGGGTGAAACCACCGAAAATATTCAAGACCATCTTATATGGCAAATGGAGTTAACTCCTTTTTCAGACATTGATCGTTCAATCGCAATTGCCATTATAGATTCAATTGATGAGTCTGGTTATCTTACTGTTAGCAGTGAAGACATTTTAGATAGTTTACAAAATGAAGAAATCGAATTAGATGAAGTTGAATGCGTACTTAAACGAATTCAAATGTTTGACCCTATTGGTTCAGGATCCCGCAATCCACAAGAGTGCCTTATGATTCAGTTGGCACAGTTTGACCCAGCTACACCGTGGTTAAAGGAAGCTCGACTTTTATTAAGCGAACACAGCGATCTGTTAAGTAGTAAAGATTACCGAACATTAATGCGCAAAACGAGGCTTAAAGAGGATCAATTACGTGAGGCGATGCGCTTATTGCAAACCCTTAATGCGCGCCCTGGTAGTGCAATTGCAGTAAAAGACGCCGAATACGTTATTCCAGATGTATCGGTCGCAAAAAAGAACGGTCGTTGGATTGTAGAGCTGAATGGCGACTCTCTGCCACCGTTAATAGTCAATAAAGAGTATGAAGCACTCAGTAAAAGTACAAAAAACACGAACGATTCACAATATATAAAGTCACACTTACAAGAAGCTAAATGGTTTATAAAAAGCTTACAAAGTCGCAATGAAACACTATTGAAAGTGTCACATTGCATTGTTCAGCAACAAATGGGCTTTTTTGAGCATGGGCCTGAAATGATGAAACCCATGGTTTTGAATGATGTTGCTGAAATGGTGGACATGCATGAATCAACTATTTCCCGAGTGACCACACAGAAATATATGCACACGCCTCGAGGTATTTTTGAGCTGAAGTACTTTTTCTCCAGCCATGTTTCAACCGAGTCTGGCGGCGAATGTTCCTCGACGGCAATTAGAGCATTAATTAAAAAACTGGTCGCAGCAGAGATAGTCAGTAAACCACTTAGTGATAGCAAGATTGCGCAGTTGTTAGCCGATCAAGGCATTCAAGTTGCTCGACGCACAATTGCAAAATATCGAGAGTCTCTCTCGATTCCCCCGTCGAACCAAAGAAAAAGTCTACTGTAGACTACACAAGAGGACGTAACATTATGCAAATAAATCTAACTGGTCATCACATTGATATTACTGATTCACTAAGAGCATACGTCGACACTAAATTCGAAAAATTAGAAAGGCATTTTGATCATATCAGTAATGTATATGTAATATTAAACGTAGAAAAAATAAATCAAAAAGCAGAAGCAACGCTGCACCTGAAGGGTGAGGTTGTTCATGCTAATGCAGAACATACCGATATGTACGCTGCTATTGACGGACTGATTGACAAGTTAGATCGCCAGGTCATTAAGCATAAGGAAAAGTCAAAACGACATTAGTCGCCTAAGTATTATGATTATATCTGATATTATTTCACTCGACCGCACTGAATGTGCGGTCGAGTGCCATAGCAAAAAACGAATTTTTGAAATCATTAGCGAAATTGCAGTGAAGGGAAACCCGCAACTAGACTTAGGCGATGTGCTGTCAAGCATGTTGGCTCGTGAAAAAATGGGCAGCACCGGTATCGGTAACGGAATTGCGATTCCACATGGCAGAATTGAGGGGATCTACGACATAGTTGCTATTATTGTAACTAGCGAAGAACCTATACAATTTGATGCAATTGATGATAAGCCTGTCGATATATTCTTTGCCTTATTAGTACCCAGTGAACAAACACAAGAACACCTTCAAACACTTTCATCTATCGCAAAAAAACTTAGCGATAAAAATATTGTGAAGGCCATTAGAAGTGCGGCCAGCAAAGATCAAATTATCGCTGCGCTTGCATAACTAAACTAAAACAGCAGCTGTCTTGTCTGCAACTTAACAACTGTTATCAACCCCGAAAGGATATGTATACGTGAAACTCTTGATTATTAGTGGTCGCTCTGGCTCGGGCAAATCAATAGCATTAAGAGCCTTGGAAGACCTAGGGTACTATTGCGTTGATAACATTCCAGTTAATCTCCTTCCTACACTCACGCATTCCCTTGCTGATGAAAGCGAAAAAGTAGCGGTAAGCATTGACGTAAGAAACATGCCTAAAATGGCGAATGAACTGAGTGAAATTGTTGATTTCCTGCCTAGCGTTTGGGACGTTACAATCCTTTATTTAGATGCGAGTGATGATGTTTTGATCAAGCGCTACAGTGAAACGAGACGCCTTCACCCTCTATTTAAGCTAAATAAATCACTGGCCGAATCGATTGAAGCTGAGCGCGAAATACTCGTCCCGGTATCAGAAAAAGCCGATTTACATATCAATACTGACAATTTATCACTGCACGAGTTATCTGAACTGATCAGAGAGCGAGTTTTAGGTAAAAAAAGCACTAATCTTGTTATGGTATTTGAGTCATTCGGTTTCAAGTATGGCATTCCAAGGGATGCAGATTATGTGTTTGATGCACGTTTCTTACCTAACCCACACTGGGAACCGGATTTAAAACTGCTTAATGGACTGGATGGGCCAGTGCAATTGTTTTTGGGAGCACAACCTCTCGTCACTAAATTTATTTGGCAGATCCAAAACTTATTATCGACGTGGTTGCCACATTTAGAAAGAAATAACCGCAGCTATGTGACCGTTGCTATCGGCTGTACCGGTGGTCAGCATCGTTCGGTGTTCGTTAGCGAGGCACTTGCAACTAGCTTTCGTGCAAGCCATGGTGACGTACAAATTAGACATCGCGAATTGAAGTTAGTGAAACAGGAAGATACAGAATCTACTTCTTCTGAGAAACTTAAAGAATGATAATAGAAAAACAACTCACCATTACTAACAAACTAGGTCTTCATGCGCGCGCTGCAACCCAATTAGCAAAATTGGCCAATCAATTTGAAGCCACAATCACAATGCATCAAGGCGACAAAGATGCATTTGCTAACAGCGTATTAGCACTTATGATGCTTGAGAGTAGTCAGGGTAAACAAGTTTTGTTGCGCTGTGATGGTATTGATGCTGAGAATGCGATGCAAGCGATTGAAAACTTGATCGTAAATAAGTTCAACGAAGACGAATAATGAGAACACCCGTTAACCTCAATTAAATTTTTCCATTAATGTTTCTGTTCTAAAGCCCACCTAAACTAGCTAATATTTACAAGGTTAATGTTATACTATTGAGTAGAACGAAAAATTAGCTCACAAGCGGCTGCGGCTTTATCTTCATTGCGGATTTGGCGACAATAATAATAGGGTCTTATGGCTGAAACTTTTGAACTAAAGAATGTACAGAGTCAATTAACTTCGATAAGCGAATCGCTTAGCGATGGGACTTTTGTGCAAGTTCGAAAGTTGCTGCATGATCTGCAACCAGGTGACGTTGCTCTCTTATTAGAATCTAGTCCTAGCAAGACCCGTAACGAACTCTGGCAACTCATTGATGCTGACTTTCATGGTGATGTACTTGAAGAGTTATCAGAAGATGTTCGTAACGGTATTATCACTAAAATGGTGCCATCCAGTGTCGTCGACGCACTTGAAGACATGGATACCGATGACCTAGCTGAAACTCTTAGCTCCCTGCCCGATCCTGTTCTACAAAGCATTTTGAAGTCAATGGATGCGCAAGACCGTTTGCGCGCAGAAAAAGCCCTATCCTATGGTGAAGATACTGCAGGTTTCATGATGAACACCGACACCATCACCTTACGTCCAGACGTAACTATAGATGTAGTATTGCGCTATTTGCGCCTAAAAGGTGAATTACCGGAAAACACCGATACCTTATACGTTGTTAATAGTCATGATAATTTAATTGGCACCGTACCTGTCACTAAACTACTTACATCATCTCCCGATATCAGCGTAAATGAAATCATGAATGAAGAGGCGAAAACCATTCCCGTCAATATGAGCGATAGTGAAGTTGCGGGTATGTTCGAACGCTACGATTGGCTATCAGCCCCCGTCATTGATGAAAATAAAACGTTGGTCGGGCGTATCACAATTGATGACGTTGTAGACATTATTCGCGAAGATGCTGAACACTCGATGATGAGCATGGCGGGCCTCGATGACGAAGAAGATACATTTGCTCCTGTTGGACAAAGTACAAAGCGTCGCTCCATTTGGCTTGGAGTTAATTTAGTGACAGCGTTAATGGCTGCAGCGGTGAGCGATTTATTTGAAGCAACACTAAGTCAACTCGCCGTATTAGCAATTTTGAATACAATAGTGCCAAGTATGGGCGGAGTCGCCGGTAACCAAACACTCACGCTAGTTATTCGTGGTATGGCTTTAGGTCATGTAAGTCAAAGTAATGCGGTCTGGCTGGTTAAAAAGGAACTGGCAATTGGTTTCCTAAATGGCATCATATGGGCAACGCTTATTGCCTCCGTTATTGCGTTGTGGAAACAAGACTTTATGCTTGGTGTTGTGATCGCCTTCGCAATGCTGATGAATATGATTGCTGCTGGTTTGGCTGGCGCCACGTTACCTATTATTATGAAGAGATTGAATATTGATCCAGCACTCGCTGGCAGTGTTATATTGACCACAATCACAGACGTTGTCGGCATATTCGCGTTTTTAGGTACAGCTACCTTATTCTTGATTTAATTGGCGTTCACTCGCTAATAACGTTATGCAACAAATCAGCTTATACAATAAACAATGCCGCGCTATTCGTCAGGTCGGTAAATAACAATATTGTCCGATGTAACATTAATCAACTCCGCTTCTAGTGCAGAAGCTTCACTGACCGCTACCGCAAAGTTACTAATAACAGTGCTGTGATATGTTTCTGCACGTTCTTGGACAGCATAGTGTTGCAGTAATCGACTGATAGCTCCCTGGAAGTTATAATCATATTCAATTCTCAATTGAAGTCGGCTCACTTTTAGCGTTGATGGCAAGTTTTCTAATACCTGAACAACAGCATCTGAATATGCCCGTTGTAAACCTCCTTTTCCTAGCTTTGTGCCGCCAAAGTATCTTACTACAGCAACCGCCACATCACCCAAGCCACTATATTGAAGTACTTTCAACATAGGCATTCCAGCAGTGCCGCTTGGCTCACCATCATCACTCATAGAGCGCGCAGTGGTCTCAGGCGCCCCAGCAATATATGCCCAACAAACGTGATTAGCCCTAGGGTTAGTCTTCTTTAGATGCTTTACAAAGGCATCAGCATGTTCCCTATCAGTGACATTAATCGCATAAGCAATAAATTTACTACGCTTTATTTCTAATTCAATCTTATTCTCGCCAGCTGGTATCGGGTAACTTGTATTCATGTTTATTCTCGATACCTGCCAATATGAGCGTGAGCTCAATTTTAGTCATCTATCTTGTTAGCGTTAACCCATTCAATCAAGTGCTCAACGTCCTTATCGATTGCCATTTCGAGCTCCTCGACCCAATCATGAACGTTTTCCCACCACGCAGGATGATCCCCGTCTTGAATTTTGTTTGCCGTTTGTAGCACACGCAATAAGCCAACTGAACCGGCTGCACCTTTGATCTTATGCGCTTGAGAGCAAACTTCGGCCTTTTCATTTGCTGCTAGGGAGACACTCAATAATTCCATATACTCAGGTATCTTGTCTTTGAATATGCCTAAACTTGTGCGTACCATATCTTCACCAATGGTATCAATTAGCATCTGCAACATATCAACATCCAATATCTTATCTACTTTAGGAATACTCATTACATTGCTTGTTGGGCGCCTTTCATCATTTTTCTGCTCTTCACCAAACAATTCATTGAACACTTCGATCACTCGGCTCTTTTTGATTGGCTTAGTAATGATGTCGTCCATGCCATTTTGCAAATATTCTTGACGTTTTTTAATAACGTTCGCAGTCAATGCGACTATTGGCGTTTGTAATACTAATTCTTCTTCATGGAGCACTTTTGCTACGTCAAAGCCAGTCATATCGGGAAGTTGGATATCAAGTAAAATGAGGTCATACTGAGTCTTTCGAGCCATTTCAATTGCAGCGGTGCCGGTCATAGCAACCTCTACTCGTTGTCCTAATTTTTCTAATAACGCTTTAGCAACAAGTACATTCAATTCAATGTCTTCAACTAACAAAATATTTAAGTTACTGACTTCCAGCTCTGCCATTCTGGCCTGTTGCTGACTAATGGCCACTGGCAACACGATTTCAAAGCAGGTGCCCTGGCCAACGACGCTGTGCAAAAGAATTTCACCGCCCATCTTATCAACCATCTGCTTGCAAATTGCCAGTCCTATACCTGTTCCAGTCGCAGATTTGTGGTCAGGGTGATCAACTTGATAATACATAGCAAATATTTTATCCAACTCACCCCCGGGGATGCCAACGCCCGTATCCGTTATCCTGAAGGTCACTTTAGCTTTACCTGCGCCGTGTTCAGCCGCTTCCACCGTAAGCTTCACTTCTCCTTTTTGGGTGAACTTAATGGCATTAAACAGGATATTCCACAGCACTTGACGCAACCGAGTTCCGTCAGCCTCAATTGAAATAGGAATAGGCTCGAGTATTTCAGATTGGAATGTTAGGTTTTTTTCTTGCGCTAACAAGCCCACAATACTACTAATTTCATTCGTAAATTCACGTAAGTTAACCGTTTTCAGATCGATCTCAACTTTGTCTCTATCAAGCTTGTCGAGATCAACAATGTCGTTGAAAATATTGCCTAAAGTAATTGAACTTGCGTAGATTGTACTTACCCAATCAAATTGCTCTTTGCTTAGTTGGGTGTCTCGTAACATTCGACTCAAACCAACAATACCATTTAATGGGGTGCGCAATTCATGACTAATAGTAGCGATAAACTTAGTTTTGTCTTTGCTGGCCTGCGCAATTGCACTTTCCGCCTTTTTGCGGTCGGTCATGTCGCGACCAAACGCTAATAATCCTAATCGATGCCCATCGTGATCAAAAAATGGCACTTTGCGCATTTCGAAAAAACGTCTGCGTCCGTCGGCAAACTGTAACCAGAGCTCTTGTGTCAAACTTGCGTTTGTCTCTAATACTTCATGGTCACTCGCCGCAACTTGCTGAGCAAGTTTTTCATCGTAAACTTGATGTGGCGTTAACCCCAATAGTTCAGCTTCTGTTTTACCTGTAACTTCTTCTGCTACCCGGTTACAACCAGCAAAGCGCCCTTCTTCATTACGGTAATAAATTAAATCAGGAGATGCATCAATAATAGAGCGCGTCAGAGTAGACATTCTTCTTGCCTCCATTTCTTGTTCCGACTTTTCTTTTATTTCTCGTTCTAACTCTTCAAAAACAAGTTCGCGCTCTGACTGAGCGTTACGACGCTGCTCTATTTCATGATTTAGTTGGCGAATGTTGTTCTGTAATTCACGGTTCAAGATAACGTCGTTTTTTCGCAGTCGCTCTAATTGGCTGACGGCTTCTTCTAAATTAATTCGGCTATGCTCGAGCTGTTTAATTAATTTACTGAAAAAGAACAGCAGCCAGGGTGCACTCAATAATGTCAGAACCAGCGGACTAATGAAGTCGACCGTTTCAATTTGACTGCCTAAACTAGTTCTTATTACGTACGAACCAGCGATGGTGAATAGAAGAGTAAATATGACAAATACAATACTGATTTTTAAGGTGCCAAAGCGGTCAACGAATTTTGCAAATTTGATTGCCCAAGAATTATTTGGTGTTTTTAAGTACATAAAAGGAAATCGTCTTAAACAAGAGGTAGAACGCTATGCTACCAAGAATGTAAAATAAGTGACAATAAAGAAATAACTTCAGGCGAAATTAACACCATACGGCCCAATAATTATGTAGCTGATTTTGCATTTTCATTCAAAAAAAGTGACTTTACCTCCTTAAAAAATCAACATTCATGCCACAATTCCAAAGCTAAAATTTAATATTACTATAGAGGAAATGCCAAATTTTAGGTTTTATTAGGAGCTGTATTTCACCATTACTCTTATTATTATTGAATAAAAACAACATTCATGAAATAAATGTTGATATTACCTCTATTTATAATTGATTTTCTTGCAGGGAATAGGTATTTTGTGTGTCCCGCTTTTGAATGCATAAAAATTCGAAATAACTGAATCTCAAAACGGCTCAAAAATTCAATCAGCACCGACAGCAAAAAACTCAAATAATAATAACAATAAAAAGAAATACAGTGACTCTGTCGCTTTTTTAACAAGTATCACGCTTGTTCAAGGACAACGTGCTTCAGTGAGCGTTACTGAGGAAGGAGAAAAATATGAGTTTGTATCATCAAAATGATTCTAAAGACAATTGTGGTTTTGGACTAATTGCACATACAACAGGTGAAGCAAGTCACCAGTTAGTCAAAACGGCAATTGAAGGGTTAGACCGAATGCAGCACCGAGGAGGCGTAGCCGCTGACGGTAAAACAGGAGATGGTTGCGGATTATTATTGCAAAAGCCCAACGCTTTTTATCAAAAAATCGCCCAAGACAAAGGTTGGAAACTAACCAAAGACTATGGCGTGGGCATGATTTTTCTGAGTCAAAATCCAACGCTAGCTGAGCAGTCTCGTCAAATTCTCAATGAAGAAATAGAACGAGAAATGTTACCCATTTTGGGCTGGCGAGTTGTTCCTGTTGATAAGACCGTCCTTGGCGATTTGGCTTTAACTGGCGTTCCACAAATTGAACAAGTCTTTGTTAACTGCCCTAATGGCTGGAGAACTGACGATCTAGAGCGTCGTTTATATATGGCAAGACGCCGCGCTGAGAAGCGTTTAGAAGATGACCCTGATTTTTATGTTGCGTGTTTGTCGGCGTTGGTAACCATATATAAAGGCTTAGTCATGCCAAAAGACTTACCCACCTTTTATCTCGACCTTGCTGACGAAAACCTGCAATCAAGTATTTGCGTATTTCACCAGCGCTTTTCAACCAACACATTACCTAAGTGGCCCCTTGCTCAACCTTTCAGATACCTAGCACATAACGGTGAAATTAATACGATAAAGGCGAATCGCGATTGGGCGGCGGCACGTGAAGGTAAGTTTGCAACACCGTTAATACCTGACTTAATGCAAGCGGCGCCTTTTGTAAATACCGACGGTTCTGATTCAAGCTCACTTGATAACATGCTCGAACTATTCTTAGCCGGTGGAATGGATCTATTTCGCGCCATGCGTTTATTAGTTCCACCTGCATATCAAAACAACAAAACCATGGGTGAAAAATTACGTTCATTTTATGAGTTTAACTCGATGCATATGGAACCATGGGATGGTCCGGCGGGCATTGTACTAACCAACGGTCGCCATGTTGCATGTAATCTGGATAGAAACGGATTACGCCCCGCTCGATACGTAATTACAAAAGATGGTCTTATTACGCTCGCATCTGAAATTGGTATTTGGGATTATAAACAAGAAGATGTTATTGAAAAAGGTCGTGTCGGCCCGGGTGAAATGCTGGCGGTCGATACCTACACAGGTAAAATTTGGCGTACCAATGAAATTGATGAGGATTTACAGTCTCGCCATCCTTACAAGGAATGGCTAGACAGTAATATCAAACACCTTGTTCCTGTTGAAAAAGCAGACCACAGTAAAATAGGGCAACGCGCGTTTGATGACAACAAAATGGCGACTTACCACAAACTGCATGGTTACAGTTACGAGGAAATGCAGCAAATAATAAAAGTACTGGCGAAAGATGGCCAAGAAGCGGTGGGGTCAATGGGCGATGATACGCCCATGGCGGTTATGTCGTCGAATAACCGCACATTATATGACTACTTTAGACAGCAATTTGCGCAAGTTACCAACCCACCGATTGATTCACTGCGTGAAAATCATGTTATGTCATTAGCAACTTGCATTGGTCGTGAACAAAACGTCTTTAATGAAACAAGCGGCTATGCGAACCGAGTGCTGTTTCAGTCACCTATTCTGATGTATACCGACTTAAAACAATTGCGAGAACTAGATGCAACTCATTATCACAATGAAAAAATTCAACTTAATTATCAGCCTGAAGAAGGTCTTGCCGCAGCAATTACCCGGGTTTGTGATGAAGTAGAGGCCGCGGTTCGCGAGCGCGGCGCCGTTTTCGTCGTACTGACAGACCGAGACATAAGCCCGAGCACCTTACCTATTCCCGCAGCCATGGCTGTTGGGGCAGTTCAACGCAGACTAATTGATAGTGCGTTGCGTTGCGATGCAAACATTGTGGTGGAGACAGCTTCAGCTAGAGACCCTCACCATTTTGCCGTGCTCATTGGCTTAGGCGCAACTGCTGTTTATCCGTTTTTGGCATATGAAACTATCGAACAAATGGTCGAAAAGAAAGAACTAGATCTTACCCCTATGCAAGCCGTTTTGAATTACCGTAAGGGAATAAACAAAGGGTTGTATAAGATAATGTCGAAAATGGGCATTAGCACAATTGCCAGTTACAGAAGTTCTAAACTATTTGAAGCTGTAGGCATTAGCAGTGATGTCATATCACTTTGTTTTAGAGGCGTGCCTAGCCGTATTCAAGGTGCTTCATTTATTGATTTCGAGCAAGATTTAATCAACTTATCACGAGTTGCTTGGCTAAAGCGTAAACCAATTTCTCATGGCGGTTTGTTAAAATACGTTCACGGTGGCGAATATCATGCTTACAACCCTGATGTAGTGACCTGTTTACAAAAAGCAGTTGTAAGCGGAAAGTATGAAGATTATAAAATATATAGCAGTCTAGTGAATGACAGAGCTCCTGCACATTTGCGCGATCTAATGGAAATCAAGAGCTTTAAAGAAGCTATTCATATTGATCAGGTTGAACCTGCAGAAAATTTATATCCTCGCTTTGACACTGCGGCGATGTCAATGGGCTCGTTAAGTCCCGAAGCACATGAGGCGCTAGCAATTGCAATGAACCGTTTAGGCGGGCAATCAAATTCAGGTGAAGGTGGTGAAGATCCAGCTCGTTTCAATACAGAAAAAAACAGTAAAATAAAGCAAGTAGCTTCTGGGCGCTTTGGTGTAACGCCTCATTATTTAATGAATGCGACCATTATTCAAATTAAAGTGGCGCAAGGCGCTAAGCCAGGTGAAGGTGGCCAATTACCTGGTGATAAAGTGAATAAATACATAGCTGATTTACGCTTTTCAGTGCCCGGCGTGACCCTAATTTCGCCACCACCTCATCACGACATTTATTCAATTGAGGATTTAGCACAGCTTATATTTGATCTTAAACAGGTCAACCCTAAAGCGCTGATCTCAGTAAAATTAGTGTCTGAACCCGGTGTAGGCACGATTGCGACTGGTGTAGCAAAAGCATATGCCGATTTAATTACAATTTCTGGATACGATGGCGGCACAGGAGCCAGTCCATTAACGTCGGTTAAATATGCGGGAAGTCCTTTTGAACTGGGTTTAGCTGAGACACAGCAAGCACTGGTTGAAAACGGCTTGCGTCACAAAGTTCGATTACAGACCGATGGTGGATTGAAAACCGGATTGGATGTAGTTAAAGCCGGTATTCTAGGTGCGGAAAGCTTTGCTTTCGGCACTGGCCCAATGGTCGCTTTAGGTTGCAAATATTTACGTATTTGTCACTTGAACAATTGCGCGACAGGTGTTGCAACACAAGACCGAGCTTTACGTGAAAATTACTTCATTGGTTTACCAGAAATGGTAATGAATTACTTTAAGTTTCTCGCAGAAGAAGTGCGCGAAATTATGGCGAGTATTGGTGTCGTACATTTTGAAGATTTAGTAGGTAGAACGGAATTATTGACTCTGGTGGAAGGCAAAACGGCTAAACAACAACGTCTTGATTTATCACCCCTTTTAGTTAAACCAGAAGCCGGCAAACACACTCGTTTGTTTTCTTCAGGAACAAACAATGAACCAATTGATAAAGGTGTATTGAACAAACGAATTTTAGATGACAACAAACATGCTGTTGAAAGTTTGAAAGGAGCGCAGGCAACTTACAATGTTCGTAATACGGATCGAAGTATTGGTGCAACGTTATCTGGCTATATTGCCAGCATACATGGCAACCAAGGCATGGCAGATAATCCTATTCAACTAACATTAACTGGTACCGTAGGCCAAAGCTTTGGTGTTTGGAACGCAGGCGGCTTGAACATGCGCTTAATTGGTGATGCTAATGATTACGTAGGAAAAGGCATGGCGGGTGGAAAGCTAGTCATTCATCCACCGCGTAATGTGTCATTTGACACTCATAGCAGCACTATTATGGGCAACACTTGTTTATATGGCGCAACCGGCGGAAAGCTTTTCGCCTCAGGTCGTGCTGGTGAGCGTTTTGCTGTGCGTAATTCAGGCGCAGTAGCGGTTATTGAGGGCATGGGCGATAACGGTTGTGAGTATATGACCGGTGGTATTGTGGCCTGCCTTGGTAGCGTTGGAATAAATTTCGGTGCCGGTATGACAGGTGGTTTTGCCTATTTGTATGATGAATTCAATGATATGAATAACAGAGTGAATGAAGATCTTGTTGACATTATGAATGTTGATGACAAACCTATTTTATCTGAGCATCTGCGTGGCCTCATCAATCGCCATTACGAAGAAACGGGTAGTGACCACTCACTATCATTACTTACTAATTTCGCTGAAGAAAGTAAAAACTTTAGGCTCATTAAGCCTAAAACCAGTGACGTCAAAAACTTGCTTGGCCATATCAGCCGTTCTACTGCAGAACTTCGCGTACAAGCGCAATAAGAAGGGAAAAATATTATGGCTAAAAATATATATCAATTTGTAGACGTTGAACGCATCGATCCTCCGAAAAAACCAATTATGGTTAGAAAAGAAGATTTTGGCGAAATTTATCAACCCTTGTCTAAATCGCAAACAGAAGGACAAGCTGATCGCTGTTTGGACTGTGGTAATCCTTATTGCGAATGGAAATGTCCAGTACATAACTTCATTCCACAATGGCTGGAGCTAGCAAAAGAAGGCAGAATTATTGAAGCTGCAGAGCTTTCGCATAAAACCAATAGTCTGCCTGAGGTGTGTGGTCGTGTTTGTCCGCAAGACCGTTTATGCGAGGGAGCATGCACTCTAAACGACGATTTTGGTGCTGTTACTATCGGTAGTATAGAAAAATATATTACCGACACTGCATTTAAAATGGGTTGGCGTCCCGATATGTCCGACGTTGTTTGGACCGATAAAAAAGTAGCTATTGTTGGTGCAGGTCCAGCAGGTTTGGCTTGTGCGGATGTATTAGTGCGAAACGGAGTTAAGCCTGTTGTCTTTGATAAATATGAAGAAATAGGTGGATTACTAACGTTTGGTATTCCTTCTTTCAAACTAGAAAAAGAAGTTATTAAACTACGTCATCAAATATTCGCTGATATGGGTATTGAATTTGTTTTGAATACCGAAATTGGTAAGGATCTCCAATTTCAGGACTTAATAGACAGCTACGATGCCGTTTTCTTGGGAATGGGCACGTATAAGTCAATGAAAGGTGGCTTTGAAAACGAGAGTGCACCGGGTGTTTATGAAGCACTCCCCTTTCTTATTGCTAATATTAATCGCGTAATGGGCATCGAAAAATCGCCAGCTGACTTTATCGATATGAAGGGTAAAAAAGTAGTAGTGCTTGGCGGTGGCGATACGACGATGGATTGCGTGAGATCCTCAATTCGTCAAAATGCTGAATCAGTGACTTGCGCATACCGTCGAGATGAAGAGAGTATGCCTGGTTCAAGACGTGAAGTAGTGAATGCCAAAGAAGAAGGTGTGCATTTTCAATTTAACCTGCAACCTCTCGATATTGCAGTGGATGAAAATGGCAATACCATAGGCGTTCGGGTCGTTAAAACACAAATGGGCGATGCGGATTCAGCAGGACGTCGTCGTCCAGTTGAAATTCCCGATTCCGAGCATATTTTAGCAGCTGATGCGGTCATTATTGCATTTGGTTTCCAACCTAGTCCAGCTCCTTGGTTTGGCGAGTTCGGTATTATGCTAGATGAAAAAGGCAGAGTAAGAGCACCCGCAAAGGGTCGCTTCGCGTTTCAAACATCTAACCCTAAGATATTCTCAGGTGGTGATATGGTACGAGGTTCAGATCTGGTTGTAACTGCTATAGATGAAGGCCGCAAAGCGGCAGATGGTATACTTGACTATATGGGTATTTAATTAACTTAACATATAAAAATAACTTTATTAATTAAGCGATCGCGTAGCAGAGAAAAATGAACATTGCTGCGCAGTCGCCTTTCCTATGTATTTTACCCTCGTTCAAAACAAATCTGAAGTATCACTCAAGTATTGTTCAAATGCCTTATTAGGTTATTACTTACTATACCTAGCTATTATTTAGCAGACTACAAACCTTTAGTACAGCTAGTATCCTTACGATGACACTTTTATAGTTCGTATGAGAGGGTATCACTTTCGATTGCGTGTTGTGAGGTAACCTAAACAACTTATTGCAGAATTTAAAAGCAATAGCACCCAATAGTGTTATTCAGTATTGGTGACACAAACAGCAATTTAGCGAGAGTCAGCATTTAAGGCAGGTGAACACAGTGAGAAATTCAATGAAAGCCACAAATATGCAGCACACACCGTTGGCAAAACTACTACCAAGCTTAGTGGCCGTTGTTGTCATCGCCTCTTTATCAGCCTCTGCGACAGCTAATCAAATCAATACAAAGTCAAAAACGCCAGCCCAAGTCGAGCAAGCATTAACTGCACTACTAGATTCTCGGAGCGTGAACCTTCAATTAGCGTCTTATACCGGCAAGCAATCATCAAATAGCACTAGATCAGTGCCAAAACAAGTACAAGTTAAGAAGGTAGATTACTCACAAAAATCCGTTGCTGAGTTAGTCCTTGCTGGTTTAGCTATCACCAGCGAAGTAAAATATGAGTTATCTTCGCCAGCAACCTTAAAAGAGCCAAAATCTGACGCTATAGTTAAAGACTACGCCGTAACAGATATTGTCAGTGTGGAAGAGTTAGATGCATATCAAAAGGCGGCCTCCCTGACCGCCGATGCCTCAGGATTTAAACCCATCGAAGAAACGGTTAGCGCATCCAACGAAGTGAATAGCAAGCTTACCAGTAACATTACCGATCTAGCGGAGGATATGCTTCCTGCATTACCTGCACCTAATGCAAATGCGCTAAACAAAGAAATTGAAGTTGCTAATTCTGACGTTGAAGAAACTGACGTCGTAGAGCTTGAGGTTGCAGCAAGCGACGTTGAAGAAACTGACGTCGTAGAGCTTGAGATTGCAGCAAGCGACGTTGAAGAAACTGACGTCGTAGAGCTTGAGGTTGCAGCAAGCGACGTTGAAGAAACTGACGTCGTAGAGCTTGAGATTGCAGCAAGCGACGTTGAAGAAACTGACGTCGTAGAGCTTGAGGTTGCAACAAGCGACGTTGAAGAAACTGACGTCGTAGAGCTTCAGATTGCAGCAAGCGACGTTGAAGAAACTGACGTCGTAGAGCTTGAGATTGCAGCAAGCGACGTTGAAGAAACTGACGTCGTAGAGCTTGAGGTTGCAACAAGCGACGTTGAAAAAACTGACGTCGTAGAGCTTCAGATTGCAGCAAGCGACGTTGAAGAAACTGACGTCGTAGAGCTTGAGGTTGCAGCAAGCGACGTTGAAGAAACTGACATCGTAGAGCTTGAGATTGCAGCAAGCGACGATGAA
>JBLIKA010000034.1:0-28881 GCA_047637355.1 Glaciecola sp.
TCTCGTACGATGCCAAATATAAATGACTTCTTTTGCACAGCCTAATGCAATGTATTAATAATTAGCAAGATGCATTGAACTATATCATACAGAAAATAGAAGGAAGTAATAGTCTCTATTAAAATTAGCTAATTGTAACTACTTTCCCGCACACATGTTTACTGATTTATTAATTTCTTATCTTTCATGTTGCCTAATATCTAGTTTAGCTATATCACTAGGGGGCCGTTAATTTTTATAATGACTTTTATTATGACATTGAAATCGAAAATATCGGGGGGCCTTAGCGTTGTTGTAATAAAATTGTTGGAGTATTAATACTTCCCTTGTCAAAACAATTTGTTACAATCTGGCAAATTGTTAATAGAATGTTGTTTGTAATAACCATGATTTATAAATCTCAAAGTCCAGCTGGGTTTGCTGAAGAGTATATTGTTGAGTCAATCTGGAGTGGTCGTTTTTCTCCTGGGACTATCTTACCAGCCGAGCGTGAGCTGTCTGAGCTAATTGGTGTTACTCGAACAACATTGCGTGAGGTATTGCAGCGCTTAGCGAGAGATGGATGGTTAACCATCCAGCATGGTAAGCCAACGAAAGTAAACAATTATTGGGAAACGTGCGGACTAAATATATTAGAAACGCTTGCCCGATTGGACCAAGATGGTCGCCCACAATTAGTTGATAACTTATTATCTGCGCGCACAAATTTGAGTGCTGTCTTTATGCGAGCTGCTTTCAAACAAAATGCAGAAAAATGCAAAGAAATAATATCACGCTATTCAGAAGTTGAGCAGGACGGCAAGTCTTTTGCACACTTTGACTACCAAATGCATCATGATCTCGCATTCGCGTCCAATAACCCTGTTTACGTGCTAATGATGAATGGTTTTAGAAGTTTCTACGCCCGCATTGGAGGCTATTTTTTCTCACATCAAGCAGCCCGTGACGTAGTTACTGAATATTATCAACAACTACTTGAAGTGTTAGCGAATGATGACGCTGAGCGCGTAATTTTAGTGGTAAGAAAGTACGGCATCGAAAGTGGCAAAATTTGGCAACAGGTTAGACAAGATTTACCAACTAATATCGTCGACTAACAGATAAAATCTTATTTGAGCACAATTCACATTAAATTTAACCTAAAGTGCAAGTGGCACTGCGGTTGCTATTTATCGCAAACGCAAGCATCACTACGAAAGCCATTTATACAAATAGAAATAGCAATCTGGCTTGATTTTAGTAACAAATAGTTAAAAGGACACAGCATGACAACAGCAGTTGATACTCCATTTCCTCATTTATTCCGTCCTCTCGATTTGGGTTTTACAACTCTTAAAAACCGCGTTCTTATGGGCTCAATGCATACAGGTTTAGAAGAAGCACCAAATGGCCATAAGCGCATGGCAGCATTTTTTGCTGAGCGCGCTAGAGGCGGTGTTGGGCTTATTGTTACGGGTGGGATTGGACCCAATGATGAAGGTGCGACACATTCAGTTACTAAACGATTAGATTCTGATGAAGCTGTTGAACAGCACAAAGAAATAACGGCTGCAGTGCACGCCGAAGGTGCCAAAATATGTATGCAAATATTGCATACAGGTCGTTATGCATACAATAAGAATTTGGTTGCGCCTTCAGCTGTGCAAGCGCCGATTAATCCGTTTATACCGAAAGAACTAGATGAAGAAGGTATTCAAAAGCAAATTAATGACTTCGTACACACCTCATTGCAAGCGCAACGAGCTGGTTATGACGGTGTTGAAATAATGGGTTCTGAAGGTTACTTTTTAAATCAATTTATCGCAGCACGCACAAATTTTCGTTCAGACCAATGGGGTGGTGACTACCAAAACAGAATTAAGTTACCTATTGAAGTTGTACGTCGCGTACGTGAAGCTGTTGGTGAGCGTTTTATTATCATTTATCGCTTATCGATGTTGGACTTGGTGGAAGGTGGTTCTACTTATGATGAAGTAGTTGATTTAGGACTAAAAATAGAAAAAGCCGGTGCGACATTGATTAATACTGGGATTGGTTGGCATGAAGCAAGGATCCCTACTATCGCAACTAAAGTGCCAAGAGCAGCATGGACTTGGGTAACGGCAAAATTTAGAGAAGCGCTCAATATCCCCGTTATTACTTCTAACAGAATTAATACGCCTGAAATTGCAGAAGAAGTGCTAGCTCGCGGCGATGCAGATATGGTGTCAATGGCACGTCCATTTTTAGCTGATGCCAATTTTGTAATAAAAGCGAAAGAAAATAAGTCTAGTCAAATCAATACGTGTATCGGTTGTAATCAAGCTTGTTTAGACCATGCATTTGAAGGGAAAATGACAAGTTGCTTGGTTAATCCAAGAGCTTGTCACGAAACAGAGTATGTTATTGAACCTGCGACCGTAGTAAAAAAGATTGCTGTTGTTGGTGCCGGGCCTGCTGGCTTAGCAGCGGCAGCTACCGCAGCGCAGCGTGGTCATAAAGTAACGTTGTTTGATGCTGATTCGGAAATTGGTGGCCAGTTTAATATTGCTAAGCAAGTGCCGGGTAAAGAAGAGTTCTACGAAACCATACGTTACTTTGGTGTGATGCTAGCCTTACACGGTGTGGATGTGAAGTTAAATATACGAGTTGATGCCTCACAACTTAACGAAATGGGTTTTGACGACATTATATTGGCAACTGGTATTGTGCCTAGAAAATTAAATATTGAAGGAATCGATCATCCTAAAGTACTTAGCTATATTGATGTCTTAAAACATAAGAAACCGGTTGGTAAGTCTGTTGCTGTTATAGGCGCTGGCGGCATCGGCTTCGACACATCAGAATTTCTATCACATGGTAAGCAATCCTCGAGTACCAATATTCCTGCTTTTATGAAGGAATGGGGTATTGATATGACGATGACAGCTAGAGGCGGTGTTGAAGGTATGCAGAAACAACCTGAGCCTTCTCCTAGAGAGATATTTTTATTGCAACGCAAATCGACTAAAATAGGTGCCGGTTTAGGTAAAACGACAGGATGGGCGCACCGCGCGGGCCTTATGATGAAAGGCGTCAAGATGTTAGCGGGTGTTGAATACTTGAAAATTGATGATACTGGACTACATATTAGGGTTAACGAGCAAGTGCAAATATTGGCCGTTGATAACGTTGTTATTTGCGCAGGGCAAGAACCTTTGAAAGTACTAGCCGAGGGCTTAACAACTCCTCATCACTTCATTGGTGGCGCTGATTTCGCTGCTGAGTTAGATGCCAAGCGAGCGATAGATCAAGGGACTCGGTTGGCCGCTAGCTTGTAATTATTGCATTAGAAAAGCGTTGTCTTAAATGGTTGATAAGGCTACAGATGAGAAGCATAAAATGGCAGACTATGTAAATAATCTGCCATTTTTACCAGCAAAGTATATAAGTTAACGCTGTTTGCGTTTGTGCAGTCTATAAATAGTGTCTTTAACGTTCAAACAGTGTCATGCTTTGCTTCTCTTGATCAAATCTGAAATCAAAATTTCTTAAAACGTTCATGCCGAGTAATCCTTGAAAAGTTCCGCTAAAACTCTCGTCGGGCAATACAATCACACTGACATTATTGATGGTTATACTACCAATGGTAATAGCGGTTAACTTATAAAGCGGTGCTTCAATGTCACCTCCCGCTGTTTGCACAGTAAAACGCCCCACAAATTCTTTGTCGCTTTCGGCTAATTTGATAAATACGCGATAACTAATAGCGGTGGTGGACGCGCCAGTATCAAGCAATAATAATTGGTTATATCGGTTTATTTTTGTACGTACAAAAAATTGTTGCCCATTACCTATTACATCTACGCTTCGCTTCGATAGGCTAGCCGTTTTAGTCGCATCATTTTTGCTGTCATCGTTGAGTTCTGGAGGTGTATAAATTAATTTTCGCAATTGTTGCGCTTTATAGTCATCATAAGGGAGTGCGGCAAGTGCATTCTCCATTAATATGACTTGACCTTGTTTGCCGTATGCGTTTGCTAACCCCATGATATATCGACGGTTTAGAGGATCAATTTGTAACAAAGGCTCAATGAATGTGGCCAATAAATCCCAAGCGGTGTCACTGGTAAGTTGCTGGATGACCTTTGAAGTATTCAATTGAATAATACGGTTAACGTTACTGTTTTCCTCCTCGGGAAGACTTTTTTCTAACAAACTATAATAAAATAAAATGGCGGCACTAAGTGGCTCAGTATGCAATATAAAGTCAGCTTCAATTAGCCAAGCTTGATAATCATTTGGATAAATTTTCAAATATTCACGCAAAGGAAGCTCCAAATCAGTATATTTTTGGCTAGATTGTAGGGTTTGGAGTAATCTAAAAAGTTCAACAGCGGGTAGTGCTTGTGGGGATTGATAATCCTCTACCGCCAATGTATCTGCGGGGCTCATTGTTGCTTCTTTACTCTGCTCATTATTTACTTTTAAATAGGTATCAGGTTTGTCGACATCACTACGAATTCGATCATCAGAGCGCGTTTTTGTATTCGATAATACTGCTGTTTCGGCTTTCAGTTTAAAAAACAAATAAGCATTCAAACTTAAAGAAACCAACAGTATGATAGCGAAAAGCTTTTGCATTTCTAAATATCCTATTCCTTTATTGAGCTTATCAGTTAGCCCTGTTGATGAGTTGATGCAGCATTACCGTATATTTCCACAAACTCAATGGGCATCTTCTTGGGCGATCCTGTTGAAAGCGATACACAGACAAAATGGGTTTTCGCTGTAAAGACTGTTTTTTGAGTCCGCAGTGAAATAAACTGGAACTCGCGGCTCAATCTAAGTTTGTTGTCACAAGCCACTATCCAAGTTGCGCAGGCAATCTCGTCATGCAGATGCAAAGCACCTTGATAATTCAGTACATGTTGCTGAATAACCATACCTCGGTCGAGCTGTTTATATTCTTGCATGCTTAACCCCAAATAATTGGAATGTTGCCAAGCGAGCGTTTCAAGCTGTGATACGTACGCAACGTTGTTGACATGCTCATAATGATCGATGTGTTGTTCTTGAATGCACCAAGTGGTGACAAACGGGAGGTTTCTCTGCCACGCCAATGCAAGTAAACGTTGATCGCTAACATTCAGTATATGTTTGTTCAACTTTGCTTCCTGTCTTTGTACAAAAAATTTCAAACCAATTCCCAGATTAACTCGATTTACAGTATAATAGGAATCCGTTTGTGAATATTCTGTCAATTCATCGAGTTTGTATTTTTGAAAACTTTACCATTTCCAAATAAATCGGGCACTATTAAACAAGCTGAAGATTTAGTTAAGCTATTTAATTATTGTTTCGCGAATACTGAAAATACGATTTTAGTTGGCGGCGCTGAGGAACCTATTTATGAGCCTGCCAGTGATAATTGTCAGTATAATCATGTTATTTTTACACGTGATTACTTTTCTAGCGCCTTACATGAAATTGCGCATTGGTGCATCGCTGGCAAAGAGCGCAGAAGTCATGTTGATTATGCTTATTGGTATCATCCAGATGGTCGCGACCCTTATCAGCAAGCAAAATTCGAAGCCGCAGAAGTAAAACCACAAGCAATAGAACATGCTTTTTCATTGGCCTCGGACACTAAGTTTAGAGTCAGTATAGATAATTTAGAAAACGAACAGTCATCTAGTGATACATTTGAGCGAACTGTCGACAATCAATTGGCAATATTAATTAAATCGGGTTTCAACCCGAGGACTCAACTGTTTTTAAATGCGCTACATGATTTTTACAATACACCTTCTTTGACAACATTTAATTCCAAACAGAGCAATTCCGACTATGGAGCGCAAGGTTGAAACGATTATTTAAACTAGGCTTAGTAATTAATCCTTATTCAGGTATTGGTGGAGCACTGGCATTAAAAGGGAGTGATGGTCCAGATATACGTCGACAGGCATTAATGAGAGGCGCTGAAAAGTTATCAGGTAAAAAAATGGCTATTGCTTTACAAGCATTATTACCACTCAAAAACCAACTATGTATTTTTACAGCATCTGGTGAAATGGGAGAAGATATCCTTTCATCAATGGGCTTTAATCATGTTGTTGTTTATCAGCATCAAGCACAACAAACTGAATCAACTGATACAAAAGCTGCTGTAATTGAGCTGATGGCACAAACAGTAGATTTGATTTTGTTTGCAGGAGGCGATGGGACGGCAAGAAATATTTGCGAAGTTGTTGAAAATCAATGTCCAGTTGTAGGAGTGCCCGCAGGTTGTAAGATACATAGCGGCGTTTATGCGATAACACCAAAAGCAGCAGGTAAAGTTGTAGCACAAGTTATTAATGGTGAGCTGGTGAGTTTGATGTCTGGCGAAGTAAAAGACATTGACGAATCTGAATTTAGAGCAGGTCGAGTCATAGCAAAACATTATGGTGAAATGCTCGTGCCGGAAGAATTAAGTTATATTCAAGCGGTTAAAATGGGTGGTAAAGAGTCAGATGAACTGGTGCTTTCAGATATTGCTGCGCATGTTATTGAATTGATGGAGGATGAGCCGGATACGTTATTTGTGATGGGTTCAGGCTCTACGGTCGACAGTATTATGCAGGAAATAGGTCTTACAAATACGTTATTGGGTGTTGATTTAGTCAGAGGCCAGCAATTGATCGCTAATGATCTTACCGCTGCGTCTTTGCTTGAGCTATGCGCAAATAACCAAGTTAAAGTAGTGCTCACACTTATTGGCGGGCAGGGTCATATTCTTGGCCGTGGTAATCAGCAACTATCACCGGCCTTAATTGAAATGGTTGGAAAACCAAATATTTTAGTCGTTGCTACAAAATCAAAATTACAGAGTTTAGATGGTAGGCCTTTAGTTTCTGACTCTGGCGACGCTGCGTTAGACGATATGTTAGTAGGTCCGATTCCGGTCATCACGGGTTTTCATGACTTAGTATTATATTCAGTTGGGTCTGTTTAAGAGAAAAAAAGATACTTTGCGATTGTCCATTGTGGTTTGATACTTGATGCGAGAACATGTTTTCGTTGTAATGAGTTTCAGCCAGTTCTAATAATAGTTAATAGACACCGTGTATTTATTCACAACATTTGTTAATACAAAAAGGGGAAAGATTTGAGTCAAGATTCGATTTTCATCGAAAAATCCGACAAAATGCAGGCACATTTGGATTCATTCATCGCTGATGGTAGTGACCATGAGCTGTTCATAGCAAGTTATTTACATGGTCATTTTGATGTCGCAGTTGCGAATGTTGAAAAATTGATTGAAAGGGGTGAAGCTAACCCGATTTCGACCTTACAAGCAACGCTTGATGCACAATTACAAAAAGCGTTCGAGAACAACGAACTCAGCTCTGGAGATGCTGGACAAGTTACCGCATTGTTTAATTCTCTATTCATATTATAATTTTTTATCAACGATAAAATAAATTCCTGCAAAGTGGAACTCTTCTTGCAAACCTTCATGCAAATACAAGAGTTTGCCACTTTGTGAGAAATCGTTTTGAAAAATTCATTTGCACCTTATGCTGTTTTTATTCTCAGCTTGTTCAGCTTGTTATTGCTACTCAGTTTGTCTGGTTGTTCGATGATCAGTCCAACGCTTGCAGAAACTAAAAGTCCGAAACCAATATCGCTTGGAAACGTTGAATACCACACAAACCAATTAGCAAATGAGCTTTTTGCTAGTTTAAGACCTGACCGCAATTATCGCTTCGCGGTAGCTGGTTTTGTACCTGTCGACACATTTAATCCAAATCACAAACACCAAGCCCCCCTAATGTTGCTTGGTCAGCAGCTTGAACAAGGCTTAATGACTGAAGCCGTGAAGCGTGGATTCGTTGCTCAAGATTATAAAGCGGCAAATAGCATCACCATTACGGAAAATTCTGACCGCATTTTGTCACGTGACGTCGATAAACTAACCGCAGTGCAACGTGTTGATTTCTTTATAACAGGGACAATAACGGAGCAGCAACAAGGTGCAATAGTTAATGCCAGAATTATCAATGCGAGAAGCAAAGACGTAGTTGCTGCTGCAACAAAATTTTTTCCAGGAGATCTTTTTTGGGAAACAGAGCAAGTAACTACACGTGGCGGAAAACTATACAGAATCGAAAATCAATCTAACGGAGCAGCACTATGAAGCTTTTAATTACTACTATTGCAATTGTTACTTTGTCAGGTTGTTCAGTGTTGCCAGATGTGAACCTTTTTGGCGATAATACTACTGAGGATAACATTGCGCCTGAGACGCAAAGCGGCATTATTAATATTGAAGAAATAGAAAACACATTGGTGGCTCAAGAGAGTAAAGAACTTGGTATTGACGAATTTGGTTCTATTGTAAAACCCACCGTTTATTCTAGCGTGAACGGCGCTTACAAAAGCCGCCCTTTGGCGAAAAATATTGGTGATTATGTACGTAATATGGCCCAAGACCTTGTATCAAATATGGAGTACGTAACTGAGCGAACCCCTGTGGCTGTGACACATTTTTCATTGATTGATAGCGACCTCAAAGAAACGAACCTACTGGGTTATCAAATAGCAGAATCGTTTACTCACGAATTTCATAAATTCAGAATGCCAGTAGTCGAGTTTAAAGCGACACAGTTTATTAGAGTGACCGACAGCGGTGATTTTGTTATGTCGCGTGACTTTCTTGACCTAAATAGCACAACGCCGATTCAATACGTATTAACCGGCACAATGACTAAGCACCAAGGCGGTTACATTATAAACGCCAGAATGCTGGGCATGGAGTCCAACGTGATTGTGGCAAGTTCGCAGATGTTCGTTCCATTTTATGTTGTTGACGCTTTAATACCGAGTGAATCAAGTAAGGCGACTGAAATTGTTGATGGCGTTAGATTAATAAAGGGTGAGTAACATGGGTCTCAATACAAAATTGATTATAGTAGCAGCCAGTGTTGTTTTCTTAAATGGTTGTGCGGTGAGTAAAATGCTTATGGCGGGTTATACACCGCCACAAACTATCGCTGATCTGTTGCGCGAGCAAGAAGCTGGCGAGTTACTATTAAATGACGATATGTTATCAAGAGGTCGTTCCGGTATTTCACTCGAAAATTACAAAGATGATGGAACAGGGCAATCTGGGGATGGCAGTGCAATAGACAATATGGGGGAAGCTGATTATACGCAGCCGTGGCAAGCCCCCTCTACTTTGTTTCGCCCTAGTTTCTCGCACAAATCACTGCAAGATTATGCAGGCCAACTGTCCATGCAACTGTTGCGCAATAGCGCAGGTATGAAGAAAGATGACTTAATTGGCGTTGCTTCATTTGTGCGTTTGGACAGAAGCTTACAACAAACCAATATATTGGGTAATCAACTTGCTGAATACTTTATATCTGAAATACAGCAATTTGGGCTGGCAGTTGTTGATTTTAAAATGACCAGTGCACTAAACGTAACGCAGCGCGGTGATTTTGTGTTTTCGCGAGATTCACTTGCACTCGCACAAGACTTGAGAATGGACCATATGTTGTCGGGTACTATGATTGATAAGCAAAAAGGAGTTCAAATCAATGCGCGCATTATCTCAGTTGAGAATAATCGTGTGGTTGCCAGTGCATCAGTGCTTATTCCGCACTTTATTGCGCAAGGCCTGCGACCTGACTACTTAACAAGGTTATCGACGACGGATTAAATCTCGCACTACGAAGCGATTAGGATTAAGCGCATTTAGTAATCGATTGTCCAGCGGTAATGGGGCTGAGCATAGCTGACTTACGAGTATTTCAGCCATTAACGGGCCAGTTGTTAAGCCCCTAGAACCTAATCCAGTCAACAAGTAAACATTAGGCTGAACAGAAGGAATTGGATAGTAACTATCGGCTTTTGCCTTGTATAGTTCGTTTAGTTCCCTCTTTTGTTTGTCGATTAACGGAAAAGCCCCAACGACCGGTAAATGATCGGGCAGACTACAACGAATAGCCGCTCTCCCGCGCAAATCGTTGTCAAATAAAACATCACTAGAATCACCCTCGCTGATGGCTCTATTTAACGCCAGCTTATCCGACCAAGAAGCATTATTTAAGGCTTCTTGATGCATATTCAAATTTAATGCCGCTTCGCTTTCTCGATACTCAGTACTCATATCATTTTTGACATAAGTTGAGCCCATTGCGTGATGATTGTTATGTGCTGGCGTCATATAACCTTTGTGACATAAAACGGTGCTCAGCGATGACAAACTTGTGTTGGTTGGAATACGCTCTACTTGTCCGCGGGTCATGCGAAATGGTAAATCTAATCCGGTTAATAGGTGTGACTCTGCGCCGCAAGCAAGTACCACGATATCTGCTTTAGCATCAGCTATGATCTCGATATTATTTTCATCTTGCTCAAATATTAGCTGAGTTTGACTTTGCTCGTCGATTTGCACAGTACTAACGAGTCGATGGTTAAGATGAAGGTTAAAATCGCCTTGACGTGCAGCGCTAATGCACGCGTTCACTAAACCGGGCGGCGATAACCATCCGCCTAATGGCAAATGCAAGCTGGGGCTTGGGATTTGTATATTTGCAATACATGAGGCCTGCTCTGGTTCCACCCAATCGACGAGCGAGCGAGGCCAAGTTTGATTACGCATCATATTCTGATAACGTGTTGCCACATTGTCATTGAAACATAACTGCAAAACACCGCACCACTGATGCTGAAACGAATACCCTTCGAATAATAATTGATCGTAAAATTGTCGTGCATATAAAAAGCTATGAGCATGTATTTGACTTGAAATACCGGCTTCAGCATTAAGCTGCGGATAAAAACCGGCTTGTTCATTGCCTGAAGCACCTTCAGCTAAACATTTGTCTGCACAAAATAAACTCACTTTTTTACCGGCTCTAGTGAGTTTTAATGCACAGATCGCGGCAGCTATACCACCGCCAATTATTGCAATATGTTGTTGGCTGGCAGATTGAGTTGTCAGTGTTGGTAGATGGCGATGATATATTGGCGCTTGTTTGGTTTTAGCTTGGTCATTTTTTTCATCGCTGATGCTGCCACATAGCATCTCGCGTTTTTTGTCAAAACCTTTGTGTATCTCTAGCGCAAAGCCAGCGTCTCTTAAAACTTTTTTTACAATGCTGGCAGCCGTAAATGTTGCAAAAGTAGCCTCACTTCGGCTCAGCCGCTTAATTTGTTCGAATAAAGCCGGCTGCCACATCGCTGCATTTTTTCTGGGTGCGAAGCCGTCTAAAAACCAAGCATCTATGCGACCTCCTGAATGTGCATGAGCAAGAGTTAAGCCCTCTGTAGCATCGCCTAACCATAAATCGAGAACCACTTGATTATTGAATAGATGGATTCGATGTAAACCAGGTAATGGCATTGGATAATGCTCAACTAAAGATTCACTTAATTTTGATAGCTGTGGCCATATTGCTAATGCTTGAGTCAAATCTGACTTCGTTAATGGGTACTTCTCGGTGCTAAAAAAATACAATTGAGTTAATTTCGATGTTGGATTTTTTTCCCTAAAGGTGATGAACTCCTGCGCTGCTACCAGGAAATTAAGGCCCGTCCCAAAACCGGTTTCACCAATGTTAAAGCTAGGATTAGCAGACGCAATCCAACGTTCACCAAGATGATTGCCTTGGATAAACACATACTGAGTTTCTTGGACACCCCCTTTATTGCAAAAGTAGAGGTCACCGAAATCAGTGGCAATTGGAGTTCCTGTTTTGTTAAAAGTAATATTGGCATTGGATATTTTCAAAAAATACTTCTCGCTCATCAAATAAAACGCGGGTGATATGGTTAGGTATAATGAAATTTAACATTAGGTTTTCCAGAAACAAACTTATGTTGACTTGGTGTTGTAGAACTCGTTCCGATTTTCCTTTTTATTATTACAGTAGTATATCATGTGAAAACATCCTGACACAGCGATGGTGTCTACTTTACACCAGTTTTACAAAGGTATTTAGGCGCTAAAGACGGCTTGTCTTAAACAGGTTACACTGCATTGAGGAGTAAGCTTTGGCATCGATTTCAGAACTTTAGTGAAGGTTGTAATAATGTTGTTTTTAGAATGTTTGTCTACGGATAGTTAAATTTTTTAGATATCGAACCACTTTAATCATTAAAACCGTTACTATAGTTACCAAAGCGACGAATACGTTGCACGAAAGTCTGTATGATTACGTTTTCGTAAACTAACAAGATGCGCATATTTTTTCGTTATAGATTTGCAAATATACGCATCGCGCAGTATAAAAATAATAATGAATTCGCAACAATATATTAGGTGAAAAATGAGAAGAGCAGTGATTACTGGCCTTGGCATCGTATCGAGCATAGGCAATAATAAACAAGAAGTGACCGATTCATTAAGAGAAGGTCGTTCGGGAATTACTTTTTCCCAACAGTTTGCTGATATGGGCCTACGCAGCCAAGTTTGGGGAGATCTTAAAATAGAATTGTCTGAGCATATTGACCGTAAAGCCCTACGCTTTATGGGCGATGCCGCTAGCTATGCCTATATTGCTATGCAGCAAGCGATAGAAGATGCTGGATTAACAGAAGAGCAATATTCGAATGAACGAGTAGGTATTATTGCTGGCTCTGGAGGGGCATCTTCTGAAAATCAAGTGATATCCGCTGACATTTTACGTGAAAAAAGCGTAAAACGAATTGGTCCGTATATGGTCACTCGTTGTATGGGAAGTACTGTTTCAGCCTGTTTGGCAACTCCGTTTAAGATCAAAGGAGTTAACTACAGTATTTCTTCTGCTTGTGCGACTAGCGCACATTGTATAGGTAATGCGTTAGAGATGATTCAGCTAGGCAAGCAAGACATGGTTTTTGCAGGTGGTGGTGAAGAATTGCATTGGGCACTATCTAGTCAGTTTGATGCAATGGGCGCGCTATCAACTAAATATAATGATGATCCAACAAAAGCATCGCGCACATATGACGCTGATCGCGACGGGTTCGTGAGCTCTGGTGGTGGCGGAATGGTCGTTGTTGAAGAGTTAGAGCATGCACTAGCGCGTGGCGCAAAAATATATGCTGAAATTGTAGGTTACGGTGCTACGTCTGACGGGCATGATATGGTAGCACCATCAGGAGAGGGTGCTGTTCGATGCATGAAACAAGCATTGCAAGGTATCGATCAACCTGTAGATTATTTAAATACTCATGGTACATCAACACCGGTTGGTGATGTAAAAGAGTTGGAAGCCATTCAGACTTTGTTCGGTGAAAATAGTCCGCCTATGAGTGCAACAAAATCCCTCACTGGACACGCTTTAGGTGCTGCCGGAGTTAACGAGGCTATCTATAGTATGCTGATGATGGAAAACGACTTTATTGCACCGTCAATCAACGTTGAAAATCTAGACGAAGCAGCAAAAGGTTTGGATATTGTGACTCAAACTAGGGAAGCAAAGTTAGAACTTGTTATGTCGAATAGTTTTGGTTTTGGTGGCACTAATGCAACGTTAGTATTTAAAAAATATCACGCTTAATAACTCTATTAACCTGCTCTAATAGCTAGAGAATGATAAAAAAACCATTCAATATTGAATGGTTTTTTTTTATCAGTGTTAATGGGTATTACTTGTATAATACTCATAGTCAGTATTTCTGTGAATACAGGTAGCAAGGAGAACCGTAATTGAAAATTTTATATGATATTGCAATGCCTTATGCAGCGGCTTTTCTTGATAGCTTGGGCGAAGCAAAAGCCTTCGAATTAGGCGGCCTAACTTGTGAATCGCTGGTTGATATAGATGCGTTATTTGTGCGTTCGACTACAAAAGTGGATGCTACATTATTAGAAAAGGCAAATAAATTACAATTTGTGGCAACGGCAACAGCAGGTTTTAATCATATCGATATCGATTATCTTAATCAACATAGTGTCAAATGGTACTCCGCCGGTGGTTGTAATGCGACAGCGGTAGCTGAATATGTAATAAGTGCTATATTTCAGCTTGCATATGAAGATAAATTCGATCCCTTGGCTAAAAAGGTCGCTGTTATTGGAGCTGGAAATGTAGGATCAGCACTGGCCAGTATTCTAAATGACCTTAACATAGACTATGTTTTATGCGATCCACCTTTGCAAGCAACCGATGAAAATCGATCATTTGTAAACTTTGAAGCAGCAATGCAAGCTGATATTATTTGCTTGCACACACCTCTTATAACCAATGGTGATTTTCCTACCTTGCACATGTTTGGCAGCAATGAGTTATCAAAGCTATCCGAGAATCAATATCTTATTAATGCTTGTCGAGGGGAAGTTATTGATAACGAAGCCTTACTAAATTGCTTTGAAATAGGCCAACGACTAAATGTTGTGCTGGATGTTTGGGAGAACGAACCCTTAATTAAACATGACTTAATTCCTTATATTCGTTTAGCAACAGCGCATATTGCGGGGCATACATTGGAAGGCAAAGCCAGAGGGACTTCTATGGTTTACGATGCCTTTTGTCGTCATTTAAATAAACAAAATGTGCTTAAATTAGAGGGTTTTCTACCTGATTTTGAAAATAACCTATCTGTCGATTCATCACTTTCACCTTTTAATCAATTATTTCAAATGGTTAAGCATATGTACGACATTAAAAAGGATGATGGTATTTTTCGCGCTCGCATGGCAAAATCAGAAGCGTTTGCGCACATTCGAAAGCACTATCCAGTGAGACGAGAATTTAGTGCTGTAGAGCTTGAATTTTCTGCAGCCGTAGTAGACAAAAAAAATAGCAAAAACGTGGCACAAATAGCCGCGTCAATAGGGTTTAAAATAGCCAACTAACGATAGTCATTTAACCTAATCATAATTTAATTTCGGAGATATTTACTCATGTCGCAAGCGTTTGACGTTGCCATTTTAGGCGCAACAGGCTTAGTTGGCCAAACAATGATGGAACTATTGGAAGAACGTAATTTTCCAATCAACAAACTTTATCTGCTTGCTAGCGAGCGTTCAGCAGGTACTACTATTAAATTTAAAGGCGAAAAAATAACGGTTTTAAATGCTGATAGATTTGATTGGTCTAAAGTACAATTTGCTTTCTTTTCAGCTGGGGGCAGTGTTTCTGCAAAGTATGCGCCAGTGGCTGCAGAAGCGGGGTGTGTTGTTATAGATAATACCTCTCACTTTCGTTATGAGGCTGACATTCCGCTGGTCGTGCCTGAAGTTAATGCGCATGCTTTGGCTGACTTTAGAAATCGTAACATTATTGCGAACCCGAATTGTTCGACCATTCAAATGATGGTTGCATTGAAGCCAATTCACGATGCCGTTGGTATAGCACGCATCAACGTTTGTACATATCAATCTGTTTCTGGTGCGGGGAAAACAGCAATGGAAGCATTGGCTAGACAAACCGCAGAGCTGCTAAATGCAAAAGCCGTTACGGGTGATGATTTCTCTCGCCAAATTGCATTTAATGTGATTCCGCAAATTGATGTGTTTTTGGATAATGACTACACCAAGGAAGAAATGAAAATGGTGTGGGAGACTCAAAAAATCATGGGTGATGACAGTATTCTAGTGAATGCAACCGCCGTGCGTGTTCCTGTATTTTATGGTCATGGTGAAGCAATACACATTGAAACGCGTCAACAAATTGATGCTGAGGCAGTGAAAGAGTTGTTACGCAATGCTCCAGGAATTACATTATATGAAAAACCTGAAGATTTTCCAACTCAGGTTTCATCAGCTAGTGGAAATGACTCAGTGCATGTAGGTCGTGTTAGAAATGATATTTCTCATTCGCATGGAATTAATCTTTGGGTTGTCTCGGACAACATTAGAAAAGGTGCGGCGACCAATAGTGTGCAGATAGCTGAGACATTGATTAGAGATTATCTGTAAATTTATATGATTACATGCCGATAAACTATTGTTGTTATACTTATATTCAATAATGTTGTTGGCACAATAACTGTGTTTCTCAGTTGCCGGTAGTATTTTGTAACGTGACGCAATTGGTATACCTAGTCCTAAATTGGAGAGTCGAAACAATTACTATGAAGTGGTCATTATTACTCATTCGTGCAATCGTTGTTGCTGTTTTATGTTTATCAGCAACATCTAATGCAGTAGCGCAAGGAACGCAAATTCAGGGGCCTAGTGACGCCGCTGATGTTTATTCAGGTGTTGTTTATGGTCCAATAGATCGATCGGACACGTTGTGGGCTATTTCTAGTCAATATCGAAAAAATCAACAGTTCACCGTCTATCAAGTGATGCTTGCCATTTATGAACTCAATCCTCGAGGATTTGTAAATCGTAACTTTAATACGATGGTCAATGGCACAACGCTACAACTTCCTACCGACCGCTATATAGCTAGAATTGACCCTCAACGAGCCAGAATTAAAGCCGAGCAAGATGACCGTGCATTTACGCAGTCTACCGGACGCCAAGGACAAAGCGCTAACGAAACGTCTGAGGGCCAGGTGCAAACGGCGAATCTAAAGCCAGATATCCCCTTAGTTAATAAAGAAGAATTAGACGCAACGCAAAAGCAATTCCAACAGCAAATAAATTCACTTAAACGCCAACAAACAAACATTGTAAATGATTTGAAAAAGCAGCTTGGCGAGTCAATACAAGCAACTCAAAGTATTGTCGATGAGAACAAGCTCGTCCTTGAAGAGTTAGCTAGAAAAGATGCAGAATTTATTGCACTTAAAACGGAATTATCCGAAGATTTTCAATCAAAACTAGATGATCAGGCAGCGCAAATTCAGGAATTACGTGAATTTTTTGCGGCGGCCAAAATGAAACAACAAGCAGAAGAAAATGATTCGTTTGGTAACCTGATCAGAAAGCCTATTTTTATTATTATCGCGACTACAGTAGCCTTCTTTCTCATTTTCGTATTAATCGCAATGTTACTTCTACGTAAACCGACAAATGCCAAAGCAAAAGTAGAAGATGGTGCACAAGACTTAGATAATAAGGCATCAAATGATTCTGATGATTTGTTAGCAATATTAGAAAACGACGAGATTTCTGAAGATGACTTATTAGACGATATTTTGTCGGATGATTTGGAGGATTCGATCGATGAAGTTGTAATGAATACGGATGATTTTGCTGAAATTGATGATGAAATGTTGGTTCCTAATCAGCGAGCAAAAACATCTGATGACGACCTTAGCGATGCGTTAGCAGATCTTGATAATCTTGACCTTAGTCTTGAAGACGATATGCTTAATGCCGAATTTAGTGGCATCGATTTAGGCGATGAAAAGGTTGACCTTGATGGCGACGATAATATTAGTGACCAACTAGATGGTTTTGATGGTTTGGACGCTGAGCCTGAAGAAGTCGATATTGATACTATTCTTGATGAACAGAGTGTTGATATTAGTCAAGTTGAGGCTGATGCGATCAAGGAGTTAAGTGAAGGAGATGAATTTTCTGAAGACGGCAGTTCATTTGTAGAGAACTTAACCCAATCTGATTTATTACCAGCACAAGATGATGAAGAGCAGTCTGAAATTGATATTGATGACTTATTGGAACAAAATGCACTAGATGGAGATATGCCTGATGGTCTCTCGCTCGTCGTGTCGGGTGAAATAGATGAAAAAATTATTGGGCAGATTGAAAATCAGATTTCAGAGAAAAATATTGAACTCAACACTTTAACCGAAAGTTTTGATGAAGAACTTACGAAAAATGATTCTCAGGATGAAGACTTAGACCTCGATATAGATGACGACGATTTTGATTCGAGTAGCACAGGCGCCGCAACCCCCGACCAGCAGAAATCCATTCGTCCACTGGATGAGATTACAAAAGGGATTGAGGACGATATAGCGGATGCGATTGCGAATGTGGAAGATGATAATACGTTTGATGCTTTGGATGCGGATGGACTCGATAATCCGCTAACGGACGAACTCCTTACGGAGTTGGGGGCGGAACTACCTGGTGATGTGGATTCGGACATTGAAGACTTACTAACTGAGCCTATTACAGATGAAATTGATGATTTTGATATCGATTCCGTTTTAGATAGCAGCTTAAATGAGTTGCAAACAGGAACTATAGACTTTGAGCAGCATGAGGAATTAACTGATGATCTAGAAGATGTCTTATTAGATCAAGATGTGTTGCTTGAAGCTCAATCGCCTGTCGTTGAATTGGCAGAAGATGATAACGATGAGCCAGAAGATATCGACATTGATTCGGTACTAGATGATAGTTTACATGATTTAATTAATAATCAGTTGGAGGATGATGACTTCGATTTAGCTGATGATCTTAATACTGATCCTTCACCGATAATATCTGAGTCTGAGCTAACATCTGATTCAGCATTGGAGTCCAAATTTGATCCAGAACTAGATTCAGACTTCACACTAGATGAGCCTGTAGAATCTGACACTGTCCCTGATGGCAATTCTGAAACGACTATCGAAAGATTATATGAATCCAAAAATGCTCCTGATAATACACTTGAAGGGTTAGGTACAGAAGTAGAGGATAAGCATCAAGAATCTTATGATATCTCTGATGAGATGCTCAGGGAATTAGACTCAACCGAAGCCTTAGACGAAATTGAATTAGATAATATTGATTTAGGTATAGAAGATGCAGCCTTGATTGAATCAGACGCATTGGAGGCTGCAAAGGAAAATAGCTTAGCACTAGATGACATTCCTAGTTTTGCAAATGAAGAACGTCGCGGTGACCGAGGGAGCCTTTCTGAAGGAAATGCTAATGAATACCCAAGTGATGCTGAGAATGAGATTGATTCTAAACACAGCGTTGTATCTGCTGAGTCAGATAAAGATTTATTGGATTTACCAGGTCTGGACGATTGGCTCGATGAAGATGATACAGACACAACAGATAACGAACTTGCTCAAGCACTAGATAAATTCAATAAGACAGATTCAGAAGATGATGTTTTGCGCGAAATTGAAGAAGCCGATTTTGATTCATTGCTTGCCGAAATGGGGTCTCTTTCTGATACACAAACTGCTGCTGAAATAGATAAATTATCTGATGGCGACAGCGATGATGGTGCGATCGAAGGCAAGTTGAGTGAACGATATACCGAAACACTAGATAATTCAGATTTGGATTTGACGGCCTTATTTGATGAGTCGGTAACTGATAATTCAAAAGATTTTATTGACGTAGATAGCTTGTTGCAAGAGAGTGAAAACGTTACACCCGCAACTGACGACGAGCTAGCACTTGATTTAGACATGTCATTAGACAAGTTTTTAAACGACGAAGCCGACATCGATGTTGATATAGATGCCGATCAAGCTAGCAATTTAGATTTAGCTAGAGTTTACATTGATATGGAAGACAATGAAGCGGCTATTGAAGCCCTAGACGAAGTCGTAAAAAAAGGTAATGAAGAACAAAAGGAAGAGGCTCAGGCATTATTAGAGCAGCTTAAGGACTGACTAAATGACTACTGACATAGTAAACAAAGGTATTAATCAAAGTCCTGATCTAGAGTTGGATATATTTATAGCAAAATCGACGTTAGTATTTAAAAAATGGACTTTTTTAATATGCTTGATTATTTATTGTGGATTTACTTTACTGGATCTTGTTCGCTTTCCACCAGAAGTTTATACAACAGCAATTCCAGTTAGAGTTGTACTTGTTATTATTCCTCTTAGTATTGCAGTTTTTGTCCATTGGGCTAAGCCTATTTCAAGCACTCGTGCTTATCTTGGTCTTAATTTAGTTATTTATCTAAATGCCGGTCTAGTGCATATTTTTGTGTTAGCGTTAGCAAGAGCAAAAATAGACATGCAATTTTCTGAATTAGGATTTGTCTTGTTGATTTTGTTTGGGTGTTTGATGACAGCACTGCCGCTTGTGCCTACCGCGTTAGTTAGTTTTCTCTTATTAATCGTCATGTTTTTAGTTAACTCTTTGGGTGATGGGGTTGCATTAGAGGTTGGTTTTCAGGTTGCAGTTTATGCCAGCATCGTACTCATTTGTTTGATCATGAACGCCAGTTTAAAGCGCTTACTGACGAACAATTATAATGTCATCCAACAATTTTATGGTGACTCAATCACTGACGGACTTACCGGATTAAAAAACAATCGGTTTTTCGTAAAGCAAACTCTACATTTAATACAGCAAGCAAAAACAGAAAATAAAGAGGTATCCCTCGCCATAATAGATGTTGATAATTTTAAAGAAATTAATGATAAATATGGCCATGCGTATGGTGACGACTGCCTGTCAAACTTGGGAACTATATTAACTTCAGTATGTAATCGTAAATTGGACTTTCCATGCCGATTAGCCGGAGATGAGTTTACAATTGTCATGTATGATGCATCGCAAGGGGAGATTGATAAGGTTTGCCAGGACATCCTCACCGACATTCAACTTCACGATGTTGAAGTGTCTATAGGAACCGCAACGACAATGATTGATGTCAATATGCCGGCAATAATTATAAAAGATCAGTTATTTGAACAAGCGGATAGGGCGCTTTATAAGGCAAAAGCAAACGGCCGAAATATGTTTTATTCAGCCGCTGATTTAGTCAAAAACTAGTTTTTATGCGTCTAAAGGCGTATCGAACTCTTCAGCAAGTTCAAAATCACCTTCAACCTTCACCACTTTCCCATCTTCGAAACTAATAATAAGGTCTTTTTTGAAATCATCTCCACGGGTCGCCATTCCACGCTTCATTTCATATACATAATACCAAGTGTTTGTATCAAAAGAGTCTTCAACAACAGGACGTCCTAACACGTATATTACTTGCTCTTTTGTCATACTGATCCTGAGTTTTTTTACGTCTCTATCATCTAGATAATTACCTTGAGGTATATCAATTCGATAAATCCAATTCTTACAAGCAGAGGTCGTCAGAATTAGTGTAATGATAATCAGTAGTTGTGTTAACTTCATTTAATAGTCCGAAATAGTAATACTTTTATATTGTAAGGCAAGTGCCAATATTCATAGGCACAGATGCTACCCACTAATATCAGACCATTCAACTTTTAATTAGTTCTTATTTACAATTTTAAAAGGTCTTTGGCATTTGCGATAGCAGTATCGGTCAATTTATCGCCAGCGAGCAGTCGTGCAATCTCGTTTACGCGATCATTGTCAGTTAACTTCAGCATTTTTGTCTCCGTGGTGTCACCGTCGGTCAGCTTAGTGACAAACAATTGATTATGACCATGCGCAGCAACTTGCGGTAAATGGGTTACACATACAACTTGAGATGCTTCTCCAAGTTTACGCAATAACCGACCAACAATAGACGCTGTTGGCCCGCTAATCCCCGTATCAACTTCATCAAATATCATCGTCGGAACTTGATTGCCGCTGGATGTAATAACTTGGATTGCCAAACCAATTCTTGAGAGTTCACCCCCAGATACCACTTTATCTAATGCATCGGCAGGTTGACCAGGGTTAGTCGTTACCTTAATTAATACATTGTCTTTTCCCTGGGGACTAGGTGCAGAAGACTCATCATAATCAACATCTATAAAAATTTTGGCATGCTGCATATTCATATCTTTTACATGAGACTCAATTTTATTCGCTAGACTCTCCGCTTTCTCTGTTCGTGATTCATGTAACTTGCGGGCAGCCGTCTCGTAATTCTCGCGTTGTTTTTCACATTCTTTAGTTAGCGTAGACAAGTTATTTTCGTCTTTCAGCAGCTCTGCGTACTCGGCAGCTAGTTGCATGTGCATCGTATATAGCTCTTCTGGTTTAACATGATGCTTTCTCGATAGGTCCATTGCTTCAGAATATCGTTGTTCAACCTGTTGTAATTTCATAGGATCGATTTCCAACTGATCACAATATTGACGAATTTCTTGCGAAGCCTCTTCAATTTGAATAGCTGCTTCAGTTAGCATGTCTACAATTGGACTAAGTGTTGGATCATGCTCTTGCAGTTCAGATAAATTATCAACACTGCTTTGTATTGCTGAAAGTGCGTTGAAGTCCTCGGCCTCATATAATTGGTAGAAACTTATTTGAGCTTGCTCCAACAATGTTTGGCTATTGCTCAGGCGCTTATGCTCCAGTTCCAATTGCGAAAATTCGTCTTCGCCAATGCTATACTCGTCCAATTCTTGAACTTGATATTCGAGTAAGTTTTTACGATCGTTTCGTTGTTTTTGAACGGAAGTTAATTGTTTTAGTAACTGTTGCTTTTGTTTTAACAAATCGTAAGCGACGGTAACGTCGTTCAAGAGTGGCTTGTGCCCTGCAAAACTATCCAGTAGTTTGCGCTGGTTATCTGGTTTTAATAGCTGGTAGTGAGCGTTTTGCCCATGAATACTGACTAAAAACTGGCCAAGTGATTTAAGTTGATTTAAAGAAACGGCAACACCGTTTATAAACGCTTTTGAACGGCCTTCATTACTCACTAGTCGCCTGATAAAACATTCGTTAGGATTGTCTTCTTGAAGCAATTCATGTTCTTCCAACCATGCTTTTGCTAGCGGGACTTTGTTAATATCGAAATGCACGACAACTTCTGCTTTTTCCGCTCCTTTTCTAACGGATGCGGCGTCGGCGCGGTCGCCGAGACACAAACTTAATGCATCTATTGCAATAGACTTACCCGCTCCCGTTTCGCCTGTAATGACGGTTAGACCATGAGCGACATCGATCCCGATTTGTTTTACAACAGCAAAATTTTTAACTGAAATATGAGCAAGCATTTTAAGTCTACCAAAAAGTTTTAACACTGGTAATATATACAGTGTTTCAAACAGTGTAAAGATCAGTTTTTATGAAAAGTCTAAATTATTGTTCATAAGTAACACGATTCTCAAGCGAACTTAGGAAGGAAATGACAGCTTGCCCATACTGACATTGGGTTGGTTAGTTTTGTCGCTTAAAAAAGCATGTTCATCGCCGGCGACGCATTCATTTGCTAGTATGGCAAACAAGATAGCTTCTTTTGCATCGGTATTAACACCTAACTCGTTAGTCAAAAATATAGGCCTAGTAAGTAACTTAGAAATAGTGTCGATCAAAAGTGGATTATGAGCACCTCCACCACTAACATAAACTGTTGATAATTGGGGTAACTGATTAATTGTATTGGCAATAGAATGCGCGGTGAAGGCGTTCAATGTAGCCATTTGATCGGGCACAGTTAAATTTTGCAAACGCATTACTTCAAGTTGGTATAAGAACCAATCAAGATTGAATGTTTCTGGCCCAGTAGTTTTAGGCCAGGGTAACTGAATAAAAGGATGCTGTAACAGATGCGTAAGTAATGATGCGTTTATACTTCCTTGTTTGGCTATATTAGCGTCTTTATCGAAATCATCGTCGCTATGCCTTCTGGCGAGTGCGTCCATGATGGTATTACCAGGACCAATATCCGAACAGATGACATTATCAAACGAAGCGTTAGAGGGCAGGTAGGTAATATTTGCAATGCCGCCTATATTCAATAGTGTGCGATGCTCATGCTCACTGCTCAACAATAAATAGTCTCCGTACATTGCGAGAGGCGCGCCTTCGCCGCCGTGTGCTATATGTTTTTGACGAAAATCACTGAGCGTGATTATTCCGGTGAGAGCTGCAATATGATCGCCATCACCAAGTTGTAACGTACTATTTGGCTGGTTTTTTATTTGATGAAACGATGATGGTCGATGATAGATAGTTTGGCCATGGCTCGCAATCAAGTCGATGCTGTTATTGGGTATATTCCAGTCAATTAAAGCTTGGTTAACCATATTGCCATGCAAAATACCTATTTGAGCATTCAACAAGCAAAGTGAATCTAGGGACACATTTTGCTTTGCAAATACCTGTTGGACTGCATTTTTAAGCCCTTTGGTATAGGCAACAGAAGTGAATTTTTCACACTGTAACATTGTCGACCGACCGTGACCTGACATTCTGCACAAAGCAATATCAAGGCCATCAAGCGAGGTGCCACTCATCAGGCCTATAACAAGACGTTCACTCGCCGTTGCTATCCTTTGTAGTCTCTCAATATGCTGCAGCATTAGTAGAGTTTACTGCCCCAATTGAGTTTAGTGCGCAATACATTAAAATAACTGTAGTCTGGTGGATGCACCAAATGGAGTTTATCGGGGTTTTTGCGAATACGTACTTCGTCACCAGGCATTAATGAAATTACACTGTGGCTATCACAACTTACTTGTAGATTATCGGTATTAACATTCGACACTTTTAAGGTTATTTCGCTATTTGCATCTACAACGATAGGTCGACTGCTTAAAGTATGTGGAAACATAGGAACAAGTGTAAGGGCATCTAATTGCGGCATTAAAATAGGGCCGCCACCGGATAAAGAATAAGCTGTTGACCCTGTCGGTGTTGCTATAATTAATCCATCTGAGCGCTGACTAAAAACAAACTGGTCGTCGACATATAGCTCAAACTCCATCATGTGAGCTACTTTGCCATGGTGCAGCACTATTTCATTTACTGCTGAATTGGTATCTTGATGCTCATCGTTTCTAAATACGCTAGCTTCTAATAAGAAGCGAGCTTCTCGATACACATTACCTTCAAATATATGCGCAATTTGGCGGCTAATGTCTTCTGGATTAATGTCTGTAAGAAACCCTAAGTTTCCCCGGTTAACACCAACTACATCAGTGTCATACTTAGCTAAAACCCGCGCAGCACCAAGCATATATCCGTCACCACCAACAACAATCGCTAGTTCTGCACGTTTTCCAATAGTATCGAGGTCACAGATTTCCAAAGAACGATCGTCGAGTTCTTCCTTGATGCGTGCTTCGACCAAAATAGTGCAGTTTCGTTGTTTTAATTCGGTAACAAGTGCATTGAGGCTGACCCGGCTGCCTTCATGGTCTGTTTTACCAACCAAGCCAACGGTTGAATAACTCATTAATTGTTCTCAGATAAATTTCATTCTTGTATGCTATAACTTTTACCCAATTGACAGCGACTTGCAAGCGTAAATTTATAAACTTGCTTACCTGGCTGTCCAGCCACCATCTAATATGAGAGTTTGGCCTGTAATATTTTTCGCTGCGGGGCCAATTAAAAAGTGTGCAGTTTGCGCCAACTCCTCAATTTCTATAAAGGCCTTTTTAGGCATTGGTTCCAACATTATTTTATTAATGACGTCTTCTTCAGACATGTTATTTTCAATAGCTTGGGCCGCAATCTGTTTTTCAACCAATGGTGTTTTCACGTAAGCAGGGCAAAGCGTATTAATGGTGACATCCACATCTCCGGTTTCTAAGGCCATTGTTTTAGCAAACCCCAGTAACCCATGTTTAGCGGCCACGTAAGCTGATTTAAAAGGTGATGCTACAACTGAATGAATAGAACCCACATTTATTATCCGACCAAAGTTTTGAGCTCGCATATGCGGTAAAAATGCCTGAGTTAACAATGCAGGCCCGACGAGCATGACATTGATGAGCATTTGCCATTTTTCAGCAGGAAAATCTTCGAGTCTACTGACATGTTGAATGCCTGCGTTATTGATCAAAATATCTATAGGGGTCTTAGTCAATGCTTTAGGCAAAGCAGCAACTTGCTGCGCATCACACACATTTATTTGTACTGATTGTGCAGATAAACCTGAGTTGTTGAGAGTGTTGGCTGCGCTATTAGCTGCTTCTTCGTTGATGTCGGCAATAATAATGTGATGACCCTGTTGTGCTAAATATTTAGCAATGCCATAGCCAATTCCACTTGCGCCACCGGTTACGAATACATTCAAAGATTTTGTTTTACCGGCCATTTATTTTCCTTATTCTCTATTTGTGTTTTTAAACAGGATTAATTTTTTATTATATTATTTTAGTCGACTTTTTCTTATAACACTTTCGTTATCAAGTTGATTATGCGTTCTCAATATTTATATAAAATGCAGCCATATAGCAGCTACATAATTAGCTATTTTAACTGCGCAATAATAGTAGGGATTTCCTCCACTAAGGCCATTACAGCCTTAATTTGTTCACCGTCTTTATTCGCATAATCGGCACCTGTATACCCCCACCAATCCCAACAAGCTTGGGGGTTTAACGGCATAAAAGCAGATTTTTTGGTTTGTGGATAAAGTACGATTAAATTATTGGTATCAGCCCACGCATTGAATCCGGCATTTTTCGCATATTCATTTTCAACGGCTTCCGCGTTTTGATTGCACCCATGAAAGCTAATATGGACATCGCAATTCATACTTTTCTTGCAGCTTTCAGGCACAAAAACGAACGCATTCTCACCCAACGTTGCAGCATGTTCGCCCGCATACTCGCTTTGTTTAAATGTAAGCAATTGTTGGCTTAATTCGTCATTACTTTTAGCTGATTTAGGTTGGGACAGTTGGGTGATGTATTTAAGTAACTCTCCGGCAGCGTCATAATTGCAATTGCCGATGAACGGAGATGCCGATAGGGTGCATGTGTCTCCACTTCCTAACGTTGGCATGATATGAGAAAATGCTTGGTCGTTAACATATTTAATATTGTCTGGCCCAAAAATTGTTCTGGTTTGAGCTGCTAATTGGTCCGCAACTACAGTATTAATTCGAGTGTCGAGAGTGCCATGCAACAGCCACACTTTGTCGTTCTGGTTATACTTTGAATCGGCCAGTTTTCCACTTTGCTGATAGTCATTGATAGTTGCAGACAAGGCACTTAAATCTATCATTGAATCAGGGTTTGCTACGCAGTTTTGCAGTGCCGTGCTAATGCTACCTTGCGCACAATAGTAAGGACCACCAGCAATGAGACCTGATCCAATGACTTTTTCTGAAAAAGACAAATGAAATTGCATTGCCATATATGCCCCCGAAGATAAACCAGAAACACTGATGGCAGGAGTATCCTTTTGACCACTTGGTTGTGCCCTATTGCTAGGGTTATCGCAAGCGACAAGCATTATTGCTGTTATTGACATAATACTGGCTTGTTTTAATGTAAACGTTTTCATGTAACTCCCGTGGTTATTCAGCTAAAAATGCAGCAATGATTGCGCTTTGTTTATGAATGTTCAGAACACCTTCCAAGTGTCCGAGAGAGCCGGGAATTTCTGCAATTTCAGTGTCTTTATTCAATATTTTTAGCTCGCTATGCGTATTGCGTGCATTATACGGCATCAGCAATAAGTCTGTCGTAGCAGGCAAGAATAATGATTTGGCTTTCATTTGCTTGAGGGCAGTTGTTAAATCTTGTTTTTGACCCGCAATGAATAGTTGACAGGCTCGCACTAAATAAAGCAGGCTATTAGCATCCATATTTAGGGCACGTTCTTTTGCTCGATTATACAGCCAATCATTAATACCGTGACGCGCCTGAATGTCCATTAGTGGATTTTGTTCTAATGGTTGATGTTTTATGTCCACGCCAATCTGATTGAAATACTCGGGTGTGAGTGCTATCTGCGTTATAAACATGAGCGCGGCCGCTAATCCTTCAGTAGGGGCCTGGCTTTGGTAATAGTTTCCTTGTTGCCAAAATTGATCTAACTTAATTGGAATAGCCCATTGCTCAAGTGCCGCGGTTGTCCATGCATCGCTATATGAAGAGCCGATTACTGATATAAGTCGTTCTACCTTATCTGGATAGGCTGTCGCCCACTCAATCGCTTGCATTGATCCCATTGAGGGGCCTGCTACCGCATATAGCTTTTGAATACCAAGTGACTCCAGTAATGACTTTTGCGTATTGACCATATCTCGCATAGTAATAACAGGAAAGGTGAGGCCATACGGTTTATTTGTCGCCGGATCAATACTGGCGGGGCCCGTTGTAATTACGTTTTTATCTTTTACGTTTAGATTCGCCAAACTATCCATACTAAGAACGAAAAATTTATTGGTATCAATGGCTTTATTAGGTCCAATAATGCTATCCCAATACCCAGTAGTGGTATCCTCTGTCGTATATTTTCCTGCCGCATGTGAAGTACCAGTAAAGAAATGGGTGATTAGAATTGCATTTGATTTATCTGCATTTAATTTACCGTAGCTTTCCCAGCCTAACTTTACTTTTTTAATGCTGTGGCCATTAAATGTCCTAAAGTCGTCAATACTGTGCACTCGTTTTTCAGTCAGTAATGGCTGCTGATTATCCGAATTTTCCAATGCTAGACTGAATTGGCTTATCGATACCGCTATTAATGAGAAAACCAGTAAAAAAGATAATGTTGTCTTTCTTGCAATAGTTCCTTGCTGCCTCGCCATTTGGGCCTTGTAATACAATAACTGGGTGCAATTAAGTTGCTCGGGCAGTTCTTTTTGCAACCGGCTTTTTGAATCGTGATTGTGCATACTGTTTTTTCCTAAAATATAATGAACAGGGCAATGGCTAGTGTTAGGCCAATAAGCGGCACAGCAACAGTCAATGCAGCCATTGGGCCATATGCTCGTTGATGCGTTTCATGGCATATCGCACGGATCGTTGTAACAACATAACCATTGTGTGGTAACGAATCCAAGGCACCAGATGCTATTGCTACAATACGATGTAATTCTTCTGGATCCACGCCTTGTTCTAAATAATGTGGTCCGACTAAAGGTAACGCAATCGCTTGTCCACCTGAAGCCGAGCCTGTTAGCCCTGCAATAACACTAACAGCAATTGCGGCACCAATTAGTTCGTTGCCTGGAATTTGTGTCATTACCTCGACAGTATCTTGAAATGCAGTTGTGGTTTTTGCAATCGCGCCGAAGCCGACCACTGCAGAAGTATTGCCGATGGCGAGCAGTGCACCCGTAGTACCTAAGTTGACAGCTTTGGCTAGATTTTGAAAATACTTAAAATTAATCACCATTAGGGTGAGTACACCACCGCCTAATGCGACTATCAGAGCAAGTTGTGCTAACGATTCGTGCAAAAAGAATGACAACAAAAGAACAACTAAAAGCGGAATGAAAC
>JBLIKA010000035.1:0-28878 GCA_047637355.1 Glaciecola sp.
GCCGCGATACAGATGTTCACATCAATAGTTATCGCCAGGGTTGCAAGAGAAATCGCGCAGCCTCCCCTAAGTGGCACATAATTTTGTGTAGCTACTTCATTTTGGAAAGGTGTTAGTGATATGTTAGAAGATAAATTTGGGCGCCGCTTCCACTATTTGCGGCTGTCTATAACAGATGTATGTAATTTTAGTTGTGAGTATTGCCTGCCTAATGGTTACCAATGCGATACGCCGCGAGACTTTCTAAAGCTCGACGAAATTCGTAAAATTGCCAGGGCCTTTGCTAATCTCGGTACTAGCAAAATCCGGATCACCGGCGGCGAGCCTTCGTTACGTAAAGATTTACCGCAAATAATTGAGGCTTGTGCCAGCACACCAGGCATTGAGCAAGTTGCGATTACTTGTAACGGTTACAAGCTACCAGAGCAAATTAGTAGCTGGGTCGATGCCGGCTTAACGTCACTAAATGTCAGTATTGATAGTTTGGATCCACGTATGTTTGCTGCTATCACTGGACATGACAAATTACAGACCATTATGCAGGGAATTGATATAGCACTTGAGTTAGGTATCAAGGTTAAAGTCAACGCTGTATTAATGCGTCATTTTAATCGTAACGAACTCGATAGTTTTTTGAATTGGATAAAAGACACGCCAGTCACACTGCGTTTTATCGAATTGATGCAGACGGGAGATAACAAGCTCTTTTTTGACCAAAATCACACATCCGGTTTACCGATCAAAGAGCGTTTACTTGATAACGGGTGGCAGCAAATTACCCAAGATAAAGCCGCAGGCCCAGCTCAAGAATTTACCCACAGTGATTACAAAGGAAATATTGGGCTTATCATGCCCTATAGCAAAGATTTTTGTGCCACTTGCAATAGATTACGTATTTCAGCAGTGGGAAAACTACATCTGTGCCTGTTCAGTGAACACGGGCTGGATATTAGGCAGTTTTTATTGGATAACACTGAACAGCGTCTACAGGATGAATTGGTGAGTTTATTAGCCGATAAGAAATCCACTCACTTCTTACATGATGGCTACACTGGTGCCACCAAACACCTAGCTATGCTTGGCGGATAAATATCTTTACCCCGGTTGCTTAAGCTCTACCGGGGCTTTTTAAGCTCTACCCCGTCTAATAACCTTTTCCTGCGTTGCACCCCATACTTTCTTGTAGAACGAAAGTTCTATTTAAAGATATTTGTTTTTGTTGTCATTATACTCAAAATCTTAATATTGCTGTTTAACTAGATGCTTAACCATTATTTGATTGCTAGGCAGTTACTACCTCTTTAGTGAGTGAAAAAGGTGACGTACCTATAAAATAGTAATCAGCCAAGTCGATACCGATATGGTTAACACGTTTCCAAATGATTATGGACGATTAAGATTTTAAAATAAGCACCTGCAGAAAAATCCGATATATAAGCAATTTTTTTCATATTTGTATATGTATATTCCGATGCTATATTCCCAATGTTGTGAATGGCTTGTAAATTAATTGTAAAGTGAAAAAGCATTATTAGTAGGTTTTATATATGATATTAAATTCACATGTTGATTCACTTATATAAACTAATCGCAACTAATAAATTATATTACTGCATATATTAAAGTGCACATTTTCTTTATTTATTGTCTTTACTTCCACTAAACATTACTGAATGCCGGCTACTTTGAAACAGGAGCGGAAAACTCTTGGTACATATTTTATGTATCACTTGTGGTGCATAAAATATGAATAAAAAAAGCAAAAATAAAACGTTTATCATGCACGAATTGAAGGTAAATAAGTCTCTATTAATTTATAGTAAAAAGGTTAAAGCACATGTCTAATAAAACCGGCGGTTTTTTTTCTTTTCTGATGAAAGAAAAAATCATTGCCAAAGCGGGATTTAATCGCTGGCTAGTCCCTCCAGCATCTATCGCAATCCATTTATGTATTGGTTCTGTTTATGCTTGGAGTATTTTCAATCCAGCATTGATCAAAGAGCTGGGCGTAGTCACAGGTTCTGCCGGTGATTGGACATTAGGTAGTGTTGTATGGATATTTTCTGTAGCAATCGTGTTTCTTGGTTTATCTGCTGCTGTTGCCGGTAAATGGCTAGAGGCAGTAGGCCCTCGTTGTGTTGGTGTTACTGCCGCTTTTCTATGGGGCGGTGGCTTTATTATTGGCAGCATAGGTATTGCTACTCATCAATTATGGTTGGTATACCTAGGTTACGGCGCCCTTGGTGGTTGTGGATTGGGCTTAGGATATGTCTCTCCAGTTTCAACTTTACTGCGCTGGTTCCCCGATAAACGTGGCATGGCCACTGGTATGGCAATTATGGGTTTTGGTGGTGGTGCTATGATCGGCGCACCCTTAATTGCTTTTTTATTAAAGCTGCATGCTGTTGCACCTACTTATCTAGGAGCCGAAGGTTCGGTTAAATTAATAACTGAAGCAGGTAAACGTTTTGTTGAATCCGCCTCGGGAAGCATAGAAGTTGTGGTTGCGACCGCGAGTGAAGCTGCAACAATGGCGATTCCTGGTGATGCTGGTGTATACGTAGTGGGAACGGGTAACACGGGCGCTGCAGGCACATTCTTAACTCTAGGTATCGTGTACTTTATCGTCATGATTATCGCTTCTTTTTCATACCGTGTTCCTGCAGAAGGCTGGAAGCCGGAAGGTTGGACGCCTCCAGCTAAAGATGATTCAGCTAAGAGCATGATTAGTCATAACCATGTGCACATTGATCAAGCTATCAAGACACCACAATTTTGGAAATTATGGGTTGTACTTTGCTTCAACGTTACTGCCGGTATTGGCGTAATTGGTGTTGCGAAAACGATGATGGTGGATATTTTTGGCTCCACTTTACCAACGGTTGCTACGGCCACTTTTGCCGGTACTTATGTATTAATGATCTCTGTATTTAATATGTGTGGACGATTCTTTTGGGCTTCTATTTCAGATTTTATTGGACGAAAAAACACCTATCACTGGTTCTTTGCGCTGGGCACCCTTCTATACTTGTCTATTCCTTATGCTGCTTCACAGGTGAGTGCTGATCCTTCGGTTACTTGGTTGATTATGTTTTATGCTGCGACCATGATTATTTTCACTATGTATGGCGGTGGTTTCGCTACTATCCCAGCATATTTGGCTGATATTTTTGGAACGTTACATGTTGGTGGAATACACGGTCGTTTGTTAACGGCGTGGGCTACTGCTGGCGTCCTCGGACCATTTGCTATCACGTATCTAAGAAATATGTCACTAAATGATGCCATTGGAGACTTAGTTGCAAAAATAGATCCTGCTGTGTTTCAGGCTAAATTTGGTTCAGCGGTAAGTCAGCTAAATGACCTAGTTGCGGCTAAAACCGTAACGGTAAGCAAGTTGATGGAACTAGTGCCGGCTGGCACAGTTGATCCAACGCCAAGCCTATACAATACGACTATGTATGTTATGGCGGCATTATTGGTTATTGCTTTCTTTGCTAATTTAACGGTTCGTCCAGTTGATGCAAGACACCATGTAGAAAATACGCATCCATAAATAAAGCTCATTAGTGGGTCGAATGATGTTTGAAATCAGAACCGCTTTAATTTAGTTCAAAGCGGTTTTTTATTAACTATTGTGATGCGTAAGTGACAGCTAAAAAGCACGCCTGTTTACAAACGATCAGCCGAATCATTGCGAACAACGGTGACCAATAGATTGTCCCGACTTAGGCTTAATTATCTAAGGTAAGGGTATATAAATGAGGCGTTCACCAAGGTAATATATCTTCTAAATTACAAACATCTCCACAACAAACCGGCTTATAGCCTGCAAGCGTCATTACGGATTGTTGAAATTTTTCAGTTTTTAATTCGATAATCAACTGTTGCACTGCAAATTTTTTGATTGATTTATGATGGCAAACTAAGACGTAATTTTCTGTTGTTAATGGTATGAAGTCCAAACCAAATTGCCTCGCTGCCGTTTCAACTCCAATACCTGTATCGGCCATACCAGAGGCCACATAAGCCGCAATCGCTGAGTGTGTAAACTCAATTTCATGAAAACCTGCAACTTGTTCAAAATCAACTGATGCCCTTCTAAATATTTCTTCGATTAATAGACGTGTCCCTGAGTTGCCCTGACGATTGATAAACTTAATGTCGGCGCGCAATAAGTCTTCAATTTTTTTAATACCTTTAGGATTACCATTTTTGACCATCAAGCCTTGTTGTCTTGTAACAAACCGGATCACCTTGTAGGTGTTCGGCTTAAAATATTTATTATGCATATCGACGAGAGTCTGGTTTACAATATCAGTGGGCAAATGAAATGCAGCAATATCACATTCCCCTCTAGTCAGAGCCTGAAGCGATCCCTCAGCGGTTTTGTATTGTAAATTTAATTTAAATTTATTTGTAAATTCAGGTAACAAAGCAACCGCGTAACCATGACTTGCCGCAATTCTCAATAATGGTTCTTTAAATGTCAGATTCTTTTGTATTTCCAAATTTAATTCTGACGCTAGACTATTAAGTTGAGGCTCAAAGCGCGCATTAACTAGCTGTTCTGCCCATAATAGTTTTTCACCTAAAGGGGTCAATTTGGCCCCTTTTCCTTTCTGTAATTCAACTAACTCAGAGCCAAAAAAATCAGTCCATTTTTTTAAAATATTCCACACGTGGCGATAAGACATTCCGAGCTCTACCGAGGCTTTGGTTAATTTACCTGACTCATGAATTGCATTTAGTAAAGCAAAAATGCGAGGGTCAACATTTTCGCCGTTGTCGTCATAAAACTTCCAGGCCGCCTTTATATATATTCTCTTTGCTATCACTACTTTATTTTGCATTACGACTGGCACCTATATGTGGTTGATTTTCTATCACTGTTAACTCTGCTGTGAAGACGAAACCTGTCCTGATAAAAAGCGAGCTATTGATTGTACCCTACACAAAACATAATAAGAAATAGATTTCATATTCTTATATTTAAATAGTAATGTTACAATTTCGCAACATTATATTTACCTTTATCGCCTTATACTACTATAAAGCTATAGATATATGCACTTTATTTCATATTTGAGAAATAAGTCCGTCATCCAGGAGACACAATGCAATTAGATTTTTCTTCAGATTTATCAAATGTGGTCAACATCATTGACACACTAAAACATAAGAAAGGTGCTTTGCTGCCTATATTGCATCAAATCCAAAGAGAAATTGGTTATATTCCATTGAAAACAATTGACACAATAGCCAAAAAACTCCAACAAACACCGGCTGAAATTCATGGCGTGATCAGTTTTTATCATCAATTTAGAACATCACAACCGGGTGAGCACAAAATTCAAATATGTCGTGCTGAGGCTTGCCAGTCGCGCGGAAGCAAGGAACTTGAACAACATGCTAAACAACACCTTGCTATAGACTACAGAGGTACAACCGCTGATAAAAAATTTAGTCTCGATAGTGTTTACTGTTTAGGTAATTGTGCAACGGGTCCTAATGTAAGAATTAACGACGAGCTCTATGGCCGAGTGAGTAATGAGAAATTTGAACGTCTTATTTCCACATTTAAAACACAAGCTAAAGGGAGATAATGATGACCATTAAAATGTTTATTCCAAGAGAAAGTACTGCATTATCTCTCGGTGCCCATGATGTTGCACATGCTGTCTCAGACTATTCAACTCAGCACAAAGTCGAGTTAAACTTAATACGAAACGGTTCTCGTGGGATGTTTTGGTTAGAGCCTATGGTTGAAGTTGAAACCCCAAAAGGGCGGTTTGCCTATGGTCCGGTTGACGTCTCAGATGTGCCCAGCATCATGGAAGACATAACAACCAATGTATTATCCAAGCATACTCAAGAGCACAGATTAGCGCTTGGCCTAACCGAAGAACTCGCATATCTAAAAAAACAAACACGATTAACTTTTGCCCGCGCAGGTATAACGGATCCTTTATCGCTGAGTGATTACCTGGCATTGGATGGATTCAGCGGTCTGCACAAAGCACTCGCCGCTACCAGTCAAGAAATCGTTACCACAGTAGTCGATTCCGGACTAAGAGGACGTGGTGGTGCAGCTTTCCCAACAGGTATAAAATGGCAAACTGTGCATGATGCACCTTCCGATAAAAAATACATAGTGTGCAATGCTGATGAAGGGGATTCAGGCACGTTCGCTGATAGATTAGTGATGGAATGTGACCCCTTTATGCTAATTGAAGGCATGATCATTGCGGGACTGGCAGTGGGCTCTGATGAAGGCTATATTTACCTTAGGTCGGAGTACCCTGTTGCCGATGAAATACTACAAAAAGCCATCGCAATAGCGACAAAAGAAGGTTACTTAGGTAATAATATATGCGGCAGCCGAAGAGCCTTTAACTTGGAAGTCAGGTTAGGAGCTGAGGCTTATATTTGTGGGGAGGAGACCTCCTTATTAGAGTCTATGGAAGGCAAACGCGGTGTTGTTCGCTTCAAGCCGCCGTTACCAGCTATCGAGGGTTTTTTTGGTAAACCAACAGTAGTTAATAACGTATTATCCTTATCGGCAATTCCTTATATTCTGAGTCAAGGTGGACAGGCATACCAGCAATATGGAGCCAATCGTTCCAGAGGTACCTTGCCATTTCAATTAGCAGGAAATGTTAAACAGGGAGGACTGATCGAGTTGCCCTTTGGCTCAACCTTACAAAGTCTGCTTAACGATTTTTCTGGTGGAACACAAAGTGAAAGACCAATCAGAGCAATTCAGGTTGGCGGGCCCTTAGGTGCTTATTTACCAACCTCTAAATTTGATATTCCGCTGGACTATGAAGCGTTTACTAATGCATCAGCAGTGTTAGGTCACGGTGGCATCGTTATTTTTGACGACACTGTAGATATGCTAGAGCAAGCCCGGTTTTCAATGGAATTTTGTGTCGATGAATCTTGTGGTAAATGTACCCCTTGCCGAATCGGCTCAACACGGGGCGTGGAAGTGATTGATCGGATAAAAGATGATGATTCCCGCGCTGAAAACATGATATTACTGAGCGACTTATGTGAAACCATGATTAATGGCTCCTTGTGTGCCATGGGAAGTATGACCCCAATCCCAGTGATAAGTGCTTATAAAGATTTTCCCGAAGATTTTAATTTACCTTCAAGCAACGCAGTATTAGAGGAGACTAACCATGGTTAATTATTATAACCCCGCAACCGACGGCACTTCAGATCAGCCAAAGTTTGATGTGAATAAAGATTATGGAACCCCTGCCAGTACATCTACTGAAACCGTATGCATAGAAATAGATGGCGTAACGCTTACTGTTGCTGAAGGTACTTCAGTGCTCCGGGCTGCTGCTATGGCTGACATTAACATTCCCAAATTATGTGCAAGTGATAATTTAAAAGCGTTTGGGTCCTGTCGTTTGTGCGCTGTACAAATTACCGGGATGCGCGGTTATCCGGCTTCATGTACCACCCCAGTTAAAGAAGGTATGGTGGTGACGACACAAAACAATGACATTGCTAAATTACGCCGCAATATCATGGAACTGTATATATCTGATCATCCACTTGACTGCTTAACTTGTTCAAGTAATGGTGATTGTGAATTACAAGACGTGGCCGGTGCTGTAGGTTTACGTGAAGTACGTTATGGCTTTGATGGCGATAATCATCTTGATGCCAAAATTGATGACTCAAACCCTTATTTCACTTTCGAACCGAGCAAATGTATAACCTGCTCTCGATGCGTTAGAGCATGTGAAGAAGTCCAAGGCACCTTTGCCTTAACTATTGAAGGTCGTGGTTTTGCATCTAAGGTCAGTGCAGGAACTAGCGATGAGAATTTCATGACCTCTGATTGTGTATCTTGTGGCGCCTGTGTACAGGCATGCCCAACAGCAACACTAATGGAAAAGTCAGTGATCGAAAAAGGGCAGCCAGAACACAGCATCATCACTACCTGTGCATATTGTGGCGTGGGTTGTTCATTCAAAGCTGAAATGAAAGGCGAAGAAGTTATACGCATGGTGCCCTACAAGGGCGGCAAGGCCAACCAAGGCCACTCCTGTGTTAAAGGACGCTTTGCTTTTGGTTATGCCACTCATAAAGATCGCGTGACTGAACCGATGGTGCGCGACAGCATTGATGAAGAATGGAGAGTGGTTAGTTGGGATGAAGCGTTAGCATTTTCAGCCAACAAAATTAAAAACATTCAGGCTAAATATGGTCGTGAAAGTGTTGGCGGAATAACCTCATCTCGTTGTACCAATGAAGAAACCTATCTTGTTCAAAAATTGATACGCGCTGCTTTTGGTAATAATAATACCGATACCTGTGCTCGCGTTTGTCATTCGCCTACAGGTTATGGATTAAAAGCAACAATCGGTGAGTCTGCTGGAACCCAAACCTTCGAGTCGGTAATGCAATCCGATGTGATTATGGTTATTGGAGCAAATCCTACTGACGCACATCCTGTATTTGCATCAATGTTGCGCAAACGTCTGCGTCAGGGAGCAGAATTAATTGTGGTCGATCCAAGAACGATTGATCTACTTAATACCGCTCACATTAGTGCTAACCATCATCTTCCGTTAAAACCGGGTACTAACGTTGCTATGATAAATGCGATAGCGCATGTCGTGATTAGCGAAGGTCTTGAAGATAAGAATTTCATTGAAAAGCGTACCGATGAATATAACGCATGGCGTGAATTTATTCTCGATGAAGTCAACTCACCAGAAGCGATGGAAAGTATTACTACTGTTAGTGCTCAACAAATCCGCATTGCAGCCCGTGCTTTTGCCAAGGCAAAAAATGGTGCGATTTATTATGGCTTAGGGGTTACTGAGCATAGCCAAGGTTCTACCATGGTAATGGGTATAGCCAACTTAGCGCTGGCTACCGGAAATATAGGTCGCGAGGGCGTGGGTATCAACCCGTTACGCGGACAAAATAATGTACAAGGTTCGTGTGATATGGGTTCATTCCCACAGGAGCTTCCGGGTTATCAGCATGTAAGCGACGACTTGCTTCGTGGAAAATTTGAAAAAACCTGGGGTGTTACCTTAGATAATGAACCTGGTTTGCGTATTCCAAACATGTTTGATGCGGCGATTGAAGGAACATTCAAAGCCATGTACGTGCAAGGAGAAGACATCCTACAGTCAGACCCCAACACACAACATGTGCAAGCAGCATTGTCATCACTAGAGTGTTTAATAGTGCAAGACATTTTCTTAAATGAGACTGCGTTATATGCCCATGTGTTTTTACCCGGATCTTCATTTCTTGAAAAAGATGGTACATTTACCAATGCCGAAAGACGCATAAATCGGGTTCGTAAAGTAATGAAGCCATTGGCTAAATACGCAGATTGGGAAGTGACCCAAAAGTTATCAAATGCTTTGGGTTACCCTATGAATTACGGTCATCCGTCTGAAATAATGGACGAGATAGCATCACTAGTACCTTCCTTTAGTCAGGTAAGTTATAAAAAGTTAGAAGAACAGGGCAGTATTCAGTGGCCTTGTAACGACGAATTTCCTGATGGCTCACCCATCATGCATGTGGAAAGCTTTCCAATTGGTAATGGTCGTTTTGCTATTACTCCGTATCTTGCAAGTGAAGATCGTGCCAATAAGAGGTTTCCGTTATTATTGACAACAGGGAGAATACTCAGCCAATATAATGTAGGCGCGCAAACACGACGAACGGCTAATCATACCTGGCATAAAGAAGATGTGCTTGAAATACATCCTAATGATGCTGATGAAAGGGGCATTAATGATGGTGATTGGTTGGGCATTACGAGCCGCGCTGGTGATACGGTGCTGAAAGCCAAAGTCAGTGAGCGTATGCAAAGTGGTGTGGTATTTACGACCTTTCATCACCCTATTAGTGGTGCGAACGTTATTACTACAGATAGCTCTGATTGGGCGACCAATTGTCCAGAATATAAGGTAACCGCTGTACAGGTCGAAAAAGTAACATCACCATCAGATTGGCAGACACGTTATAAAAAGTTCAGTGAACAACAAAAAGAGCACTTTAAACGCTCTCCTAAAAAACAAAAGGCGACAATAGGAAGATAAGTTTGACCCTGAATCTGGACGACGAACCAAAATTGCAGGCAAGCTTTCAATCACTGCCAGTTCTCTATTGGGAGCAAGGCAGTGACAAGGGCCGAGAGCAGCTTGATAATATTGCTGAGGAAGTCGCTATTGCGCTGATTTATAATGGTATTTCTCATGCGGTTATGATGGCCTCACCAGTAAATTTGCAAGAATTTGCCTTAGGTTTTAGTTTGTCAGAGGGGATAATTGATAATGCGTCTGAAATGTATGATATTGAGCTTGTCCCCAGCGAAAAAGGCATAGAAGTACGCGTTGAAATTAGCTCTCAACGCATGATGTCTTTAAAATCATTAAGGCGAAATCTTACCGGTCGCACAGGCTGTGGTTTATGTGGCAGTGAATCACTGGAACAAGCCATCCGGCCAATTAAGAGTGTGACCCCACGCGTGTTACCTTCTTCTTTATTCATTCAGCATGCTTTATCTCAGTTAAGTGAACATCAAAAACTGCAATCCTTAACGGGTGCGGTTCATGGTGCAGCTTGGTGCGATGGTGTTGGGGACATTATGCTATTGCGTGAGGATGTTGGTCGACACAACGCCCTAGACAAGTTAATTGGTGCTTTAGCGCTGCATAAAACAAATACTGATAACGGCTTCGTTTTGATTTCGAGTAGAGCGAGTTATGAAATGGTCCAAAAAGTAACGAGCGTGAATATAGCCACATTAGTTGCAGTATCAGCTCCTACGGCATTGGCAATAAAGCTTGCAACTCAATCGAAGCTAAATTTAATCGGTTTTGCGCGCCCTGGTCGGCATACTTTGTATACTAAATTTAACAAATAAATAGGACTTATCAAGTTATGAGCGGTACTCAAATTAAAAATCTGGTTAGCATGCTCAACCAAATTGCTAATAATAATAATTATAAAAAAACCGACGAAGAGACAGCAAAAATCGTTGCTAATCATCTTCAAAAATTTTGGGCTCCGTCAATGCGAAATAAAATGACGCAATATTTAGCAGACAATGGTCCTGAACTCACTAACGTGTCTAAACTCGCTTTAGCTCAACTAAAATGATATTCATAACACATTGTTAATTTGTTAGATTAAGACATGTGTATTATGCACCGTGACATATGGCGATATGTGTAAATGAACGTAGCGTATGTCTTGGTTCTTTATTTATCATTTATACTCATACAAAATCACCTTAGTGATTACTAAAGTTGGGACCTCTACTTTTTGCGACCAGCCCTTTCAATACTCGAAGTGAATTGTAGATGTTGTGTAAGAATTCCTTCGAGTACAGTGACAATAAACCCCATCCCAAACCTATACAAAATCGGTTGATTTTATTCAGTTTGTGCTCATTAAACTGACGGTTTAACTAATCCATTATTTTGCATAATCGCTTTAATTTCATCAATACTTGCTGGATCATCGATAGTTGAAGGAACCACAAAATCTTCATTCTCAGCTATTTGACGCAGCAGTTTACGCAGTATTTTGCCCGATCTCGTTTTTGGTAAACGCTCCACAATAAGTATTTGCTTCAAGCTTGCTACCGCGCCTATTTCTTTGCGAACCATCGCAACCAGTTCGGCTTGCAGATCTGCTTCGCTTATATTCACGCCATCTTTCAATAACGCTAATCCAACGGGTACCTGTCCCTTAAGACTATCGTAAACGCCTATTACAGCGCACTCTGCTACCGTATCATGCGCTGCTAAAACTTCCTCCATTTCACCCGTTGATAAGCGATGTCCAGCAACATTGATAACATCGTCGGTGCGGCCCATTACAAACAGATAACCGTCTTGGTCGATGTAACCGCCATCCCCAGAGCAATAGTATCCTGGATATTCAGCTAAATAACCGGAGGCAAATCGATCAAAGTTGCCCCAAATGGTAGCTAAACAACTGGGAGGTAATGGCAACTTAATCGCAATAGCACCTTGGGTGTTTGGTGGCAGAGGCTCTCCACGTGCATTGAGTATTTGTATATTGAAACCAGGCACCGGTTTGGTTGCCGAGCCGGGTTTGGTCGGTAGTCTTTCGATACCGATTAAGTTTGAAGCAATAGCCCAGCCAGTTTCTGTTTGCCACCAGTGATCGATAACTGGTTTACCTGTTTTTTCCACTGTCCATTCATAGGTTGGCGGATCAAGACGCTCGCCCGCCATAAATACACTTTCTAAACATGACAGGTCGTACTTAGCTAATAATTTAGCATCAGGATCTTCTTTTCGAATAGCTCTAAATGCAGTCGGTGCGGCAAAAATCGCTTTTACCCTATACTCTTCAATGACCCGCCAAAATGCCCCAGCATCAGGAGTTCTAACTGGCTTCCCTTCATAAACAATGGTCGTACAGCCGTGCAATAGCGGCGCATATACAATATAGGAATGACCAACTACCCAGCCAACATCAGAAGCGGCCCAAAATACATCACCCGCTCGCATATTGTAGACCGCCGACATTGAGTATTTCAATGCAACCGCATGCCCGCCATTATCCCGCACGACACCTTTTGGTTTGCCAGTGGTGCCTGATGTATAAAGTATATAAAGTGGGTCGGTGCCGCTAACGCTAACACAATCCGCTTTGTTGGCTGTTTTAACTGCTTCAGCCCAATCGATATCCCGGCCTTCATGCATGCTAGCAATGCACTGTTCACGTTGCAGTAAGATAACCTTCGCAGGTTTATGAGAGGCAATCTCGATTGCATCATCAATCATCGGTTTATATTCAATGATACGATTAACTTCAATTCCACACGACGCCGTTATTAACAACTTGGGTTGTGCATCGTCAATACGCACAGCAAGTTCGTTGGCAGAAAAACCACCGAATACAACTGAATGCACTGCACCTATCCTAGCGGCTGCGAGCATTGCAACGACCGCCTCGCTAATCATTGGCAGATACACAACGACCCGATCGCCTTTGCTAACGCCATTGGCTTGAAGTAGTCCAGCAAAACGGGCTACTTTCTCAAGTAACTCAGCATAGGTAATCTGCATTTTTGTGTCGGTCACCGGTGAATCATAAATGAGGGCTATTTGCTTGCCGCGTCCGTCGGCCACATGGTGATCCAACGCCATATAACAGGTATTCATCTGTGCATCAGCAAACCATCTTTTTATGCCGTTTTCGTCATCAGATAATATTTTTTCTGGTGCTTTAAACCAGGGTAATTGATTTGCTTTGTCAGCCCAAAATTTTTCGGGAGAGTCAATTGATGCTTGATATTCCGTTAAGTAAGACATTCTATGTACCTTCTTCAATAATTGTAGATGACCGCAATGCGGCAAATCGCTGCAAACTATAGCCAATTGCTAAGGGAGTACTAATTTATGTATTACCATAATGCAAAGAAGAAAATGGGGATATGCGACTTCAGTTTGATTGGACGATATTTGTTTGCATGTTAGCATCACCTTATCAAACTCTGTAGGCAAGAACTTTGTGCTTTCAACGCTAAAACCCTTTTTTCCTATTATATTCTTAATTGTGTGGAGTGCTGGTTATGCCATGGGTAAACTCGCGCTGGTATATACACAACCCTTAAATTTGCTTGCGTTTCGATTTTTCGGTGCTTTTTTAATATTGACCCCTATCGTCATTTTATGGCGTTTGCCCATTCCTAACTTTCGACAATCATATGCGCTTATGGGGACAGGAATATTTTTACATATAGGCCATTTTGGTAGTATTTACGTGGGCATGAAGTTAGGTGCTAGTGCGAGTATTATGGCCCTGTTTGCGGCCTCACAACCGGTACTAGTGATCATTGCAAGTGCATTACTTGCTCGCAAAGTACCCGCTTGGAATATATGGGCGAGTCTGTCCTTGGGGCTTTTAGGTGCAATGCTTATTATTGGTGTAAATATGCAAGGAAACCAAGGATATTTGCTGGGTGCAATTCTTGGATTTACTGCAGTTGTTGGATTATCAATTGGTCAGGTAATTGAAAAGCAGCGTAAATTAGGTGTACACCCTATCGTAGCCACATGGGTGCAATATGCCTTTGCATCGGCTATCTCTATTCCATTTGCGTTAGCATTTGAAGGACTTGTTTTTGAAAATACATTACCTTTTTGGGGAGCGATAGCCTTTTTAGTCTTTGGTAATTCAATTGTAGGCATACTATTAATGTTTAGTATGGTCAGGCAAGGGTCGATTGCCAAGGTAGCTTCGATTATGTTTATGGTGCCGGCTGTCGGAGCCCTCATTGCCTGGTTGGTAGCCGATGAAGTACCAAAATTAACTGCGATTCCTGGCTTTATACTCGCAATGCTGGGCGCGCTTTGGACTAATCGAATAGCGAATAAAGCATTACTCAAAAGCAACCTTTAGTAAAATCGAAATTTACGCGAGTTTAGACATTGAGGTAGTGCACAAAGTGGGGTAACGTAAAATTAAAGTGAAACGTATTATAGAAAGAGTCTTATCATCTTTATATGCCGGAGCTCTTTACGCCGAAGCTCTTTGTGAGTGGTTAATTAGTAAAATGGAGAATAAATAATGAAGGGTACTTGTGACTCCCCGAGCCTGATGCCAATCGAGAAAGCCATGCAATTGATTATGGATACCATAAGCCCTTTTTCTGAAGTGACAAATTGTGACATCAATGAAGCCTTAGACCGAGTTATTGCGCAAGACATTATCTCCCCAATTAATGTTCCAGCATACGACAATTCAGCAATGGATGGATATGCGCTGAGATATGCAGACTTTTTGACAACTAAAACATTAACTCAAGTAGGAAAAAGCTTTGCTGGCAATAGTTTTGAAGGCGTAATGCAGCTAGGTCAATGTGTCCGAATTATGACTGGAGCCCAAATTCCAGAAGGTGCAGACACAGTCGTGATGCAAGAGAATGCGACCGCAAACGCGGATCTAATTACGTTTATTGAAGCAAGCCAAGGAGATGCCATCCGTCCAGCCGGTGATGATATTCAAAAAGGGGCGGTTGTTCTGCATGTTGGTGCCAGAATATCGCCTATCGATATTGGTCTATTAGCTTCTTTGGGTATCGCTAGTATTCCTGTCTACCGCCAATTGAAAGTCGCCGTTTTTTCAACGGGAGACGAACTTTTAGCTGTCGGCACCCCGCCTCGGGACGACAGAATATTTGATACAAACCGCCCAATGCTGGTGGCAATGTTATCAAGGTTAGGTGCAGAGGTAATGGATTTGGGCATTATCGTTGATGATAAGGAAAAGATTAGAGCTGCATTTGAATATGCGAACAAACACGCTGATTGCGTTGTAACAAGCGGCGGTGTGTCGGTTGGTGAAGCAGACTATACTCGCGAAATACTAGAAGAATATGGCACTATAGATTTCTGGAAACTGGCCATTAAACCGGGTAAACCACTTGCCTTTGGCCGGCTCTCAGATAGTATTTTTTTTGGACTGCCTGGTAATCCTGTGTCATCCGCTGTTACGTTTGATCAAATAGCAGCTCCTGCTTTACGTTATTTGGCCGGATGTAAGGTATCAACGCCACAATTTTTGCCAGCAATAGCGGCAACACCGTTCAAAAAGCGGCCTGGACGAACTGATTATCAAAGGGCAAATTACTTTGTAAATGATCAAGGAAAAATATGTGTAGCAACCACCGGTTCACAAAGTTCGGGCGTACTATCGTGCTTTAGACAAAGCAACTGTTATGTGGTGCTAGAAAATCAAAGAGGAAATGTAGCAGAGGATGAATCGGTACAAATATTGCCATTTACAAGCTTAATCGCTTAGCCATATTTTTGAATCTGAATATATTATTGAGTGGTTCTGAGCATAAGAATAGATAATTAGATGACAAACAAAACACTGACAACGAAACAAGCTTTGCGCTATAGCCGCCAAATTTTACTTATGGGTTTTGACTTAGATAAACAAGAAATCCTGATAAATAGTAGTGTCTTAATGATAGGTGTGGGTGGCTTAGGATGCGCAGCATCACAATATCTTGTTGCCGCGGGTATTGGTAAAATAACAATTGTAGATGACGACATTGTAGAAACAACTAACTTGCAACGTCAAATTCTACATTTTGAAAACAGCATAGGTGATAAAAAGGTTGAATCTGCTCGCCGAACACTGAACAGTATCAATCATTTTGTTGATATCCAAACCATAGATAAAAGGCTGGGCTCAGACGAGCTTGACGCACTTGCGCTTCAACATGATCTGATTTTAGATTGCAGTGACAACCTTGAGACTAGGAATTTACTGAACGACGTCTGTTATCGTAACGGTATCCCGCTTGTTTCTGGTGCTGCTATCAGAATGGAGGGACAGATATTTTGTGCTATTCCTGCTCTTAAAACCGCATGTTACCGTTGTGTCAGCCATTTTTTTGGAGAGCAAAATTTGAGTTGTGTTGAGTCTGGAGTGATGTCCCCAGTGGTCGGTATCGTTGGTGCATCACAGGCCAATGAAGTAATTAAAATGTTGACTCAATTTGGCGACCAATCAGTCAATAAACTGCAAATTTTTGACGCTATGACGTCAACTTGGGAAAGCTTTAAAGTAAACCCTTTACCTCTATGCAAAACTTGCTCTTCACTATGACTAAAAAAATAATTCGTTGTGATGAGCTTATTCGATAACACCGATAATCCCATTAACGGCGTAAATTCTGCCTATACCTTTTTGTTGCGATTCAAGCATGAGGTTATTGACCGCTTGCAAAAGCGCTTCAGGCGAACCGCCGCCAGCAGGAGCTGCAATGGCATAACTAATAGTACATCGTAAGCGATTTCCAGTAAGGGCTAGCTCACCATTGTCAAACTGGGTCATTATTTGATTAGCTTTATGTGTTGCGCCCTCGTGGCCACAATCTGAGAGCAATACAGCGAATGTGTCGTTACTTAATGTTGCGACCAAATCACCGGGACGATTTCCTGCACATGCTAAGCTACCGGCAACGGCTGCTATTGTGGCAAAATATTTGTCCTCACCGGCCATCTTGCGGATGGTATCGAGATTGTCTATGCGTATCGTTAATAGCGTTAAATGATGCCAATATCTTGCACTGCGAGCCCATTCAATTCCTAGTACTTCTTGAAATCTTGCTGCGTTGGGTAAATGGGTCAGCGGATCGATAAAAATCAGTGATTCTAATTTTTTAGTTTTACGATACAGGGCGATATGCCTGCGAAGACGAGCAATAAGCTCGGTCATCACAGGCGGTTTCGTTATGAAGTCAGCGCCACCAAGTTCAAAGGCTCTTGCTTTTACTGATGGATCGGTTAACGACGAAACAAACATGATAGGAACATCTTGAATGAATTGAGTTTCTTTAATTCGGTTGCAAAGCTGTAAACCGTCTTCGTTGGGCATCATGATATCGAGGATAATAGCGTCAGGAAGCGGTGCACTGCGCAATAATTCCCAAGCGGTGCGAGCATCTACTGAAAATGAGACATCAAACTCTTTGCCAAGGGCATTAAGATAAACCTTTAATTCTATCTCGCTGTCGTCAATAACTAATACTCTATAGTTAGTTTTCTCAAGGCTGTCTTCTCTATCCAATACATTGCCCATGCTAATACTCAGATCAAATTGGCTTTGCTAAGTTAGGTAATGACCACAAACAATTACCTAGATGCCACTAGCAAGCCGGTGCTATTAATTTTGGACTATAAACATAGCATGCTTTTTACAATTAATTTACATTTAAATCTTTACATATCGAAAACAAAAAAACATAAAAAAATTAGTAACACGGCTAAACTTCATTATAATACTCACCCTATCTGTTTTGGGGATATGGATTTCTTTGAATTTATTGTGATTTTGATGGGGTGACGCTGTTATGACAACAAGTAATGTTGAATGGTCTATTGAAGACGCTGAGCGCATTTACGGCGTATCTAGCTGGGGTGGCGGCTACTTTAAGATAGGTGAAAATGGCAATATCCAAGTTTCTCCTGATCCTAAAAATGCAAATATAAAGATCGACTTTAAGTCGGTGATAGATGAAATTACTCTAGAAGGCATACAGTTTCCTGTGGTTATCCGGTTTCACGACATTTTGCGTTCGCAGGTTGTGGGTATCAATGAGTGCTTTAATCAAGTTATAGCCGATGCTAAATATCAAGGCAAATATAACGGTGTTTACCCAATTAAAGTTAACCAAACGCGGGAAGTGGTTGAAGAAATTGTTGACGCTGGTGCACCCTATGATTACGGGCTTGAAGCAGGTTCCAAGTCTGAATTATTAGCAGTACTTGCATATAATACTAATGCAAATTCACTCACCATCTTAAATGGTTATAAAGATGAAGAATTCATTCGACTATCTTTATTAGGCAGAAAGTTAGGCCGAAAAGTGGTTGTGGTTATCGAAAAATTCTCTGAGCTACACCTATTAATTAGAATATCAAAAGAATTGAATATTGAACCTATCATTGGTTTGCGCTCCAAAATGTCAGCTTTAGGCAAAGGTAAGTGGCAAGGCTCGAGTGGTGATAGAGCTAAGTTTGGACTTACTATCCCTGAGATCATCAACGCCGCAAAGTTCCTTGAAAAAGAAGGTATGGGTCACACGCTTAAACTACTGCATTTTCATATCGGTAGTCAGTTAACTGATATCCGCGCAATTAAAGACGCAGTGAACGAAAGTGCTCGTATTTACACTGAACTGCATAAAATGGGTTTTGCTCTCGAGTATGTCGACGTTGGGGGTGGTTTAGGTATCGATTATGATGGTAGTAAATCAACGAACGATTCATCGCGCAATTACAGTCTGAACGAATACGTTGCTGATGTTGTTTACGGCATGAAAGAAGTATGTGATCTTGAGGGTGTTCCACACCCTAATTTGGTCACTGAGAGTGGTCGCGCAATCACGGCTCATCATAGTTGCGTTGTTACTGAAATTGTCGGTGAAATTAAAGCCGATGGCGCAGTGTTAGACACCTCAATGACTGAGGGCGAACATGTAATATTAAAGAATATGCGTGAATTGCTGCACTTTTTGACTGCTGATCAAAACCTTCAAGAAGTCTATAACGATGCGTGTGAATGGAAAGAACAAGCTGTCAGTGCTTTTAAGTTACGTGTTGTATCTTTGGAAGAGCTTGGCAAAATAGAAACCTTGTATTGGCAGATAATGCGTCGTTTGCAAGTGCTTTATCGTGATGTGGAATTTGTGCCAGAAGGCCTTCAGCATTTAGATTTTTCTTTGTCCTCACAATACTTGTGTAATTTTTCAATTTTCCAATCTGCGGCTGATACATGGGCTATCGATCAGTTACTGCCTGTTGTGCCGTTAACTGGAATGGATAAACGCCCGGATATTAACTGTTCTTTAGTCGATATTACTTGCGATAGTGATGGTAAAATTGATCAGTTTATTGTTGACCGTCAGTTGCAAAATATTATGCCTATTGCATCCCTAGAGCCAGGTCAGAAAGCGTATTTGGGGTTATTTTTAACGGGTGCATACCAAGATGTTATGGGCGATATGCATAACTTGTTTGGTCGTGTAAATGAAGTGCATATTTTCAGCGACGATGACGACCCTGAAGATTTTTATATTGAAGAATTTGTAGCAGGTTCATCTGTACAAGATGTATTGACGATAATGCAATATAACCCAAGTGCAATGGCAGTTGATGTTAAGCGCCAGATTGACAAAGAAGTTGCTAATGGACAGATACCTCCGCGTGAAGGTGTTAAGTGGACTGACTTTTATGAGAACTGTTTGAAAGGTTATACCTACCTAAAAACCTCTTAATGAACGTGAAACAAGAGCTCTTATTTTTTTGAGCTCTTGTCTTCAAGCTTCGAACTATTCAACATCCAAACCAACGTTCACAACAAACTCGACCGACTAGTTTATGCTAGGTTAATAGTTGCTGGTACTAACCTTCTTACTGTCTGCTACCATAGCTAACTTGTGCGCCTCTATTTGTTGCTTCCAAAATGTTGCTGTTAGCTTATTGATTGAGTTAGATTCGGCGTTCATTAATAACGCATAACCCACACCCAATTGGGGGGAGAATGCAACATCAGCACGGTAACCTTGAACCCAGCCACCATGATAAATAATCTCAATGTCATCAACGTTATAAATACGCCAGCCTAAACCATAATGTGCATCGGTAAGATGATTTCGCCATTCGCGGCGATATAATTCACGTTTCGTTTGTACTCGTGGTTTTGTGAGCGTCTCAACCATGTTTTTATCAATAATATCAGGATACTCCAAGAGCATCGCCTTTAACCAAATCTCCATATCTGCAGCACTCGCATTAACACCCGCAGCAGGAGAGTATTTATAATAATTATCCTTCACTCTAACGCTTACCCACTTGTTCTTGTCGATCGCCGCATGCGGCTTTGCCCATTTCTTGGATGCCATCAGCGCTCTTTTCCCAACACTGGCAGTCGGCATTCTCAAGGGTATGATAATGCTATTCGTTATCTCTTCTGCAAAGGTTGTTTTTTGCTGGCGATAATACTCTTCAAGTACACCAAAAAATGTATTTTGATATGTATAGCAAATACCGGGTTTACATAGCGAATCGAGTTTTTCTAAATGTTGCAATACGCGCGGCAGTTTGTAATTAGCCTCAATTAAATTGTCGTAAGCGTTAGGAATAAATCCGGTGGATTGGCCGATAAGGTGTTGTAATAAAATTGGCGTATCAATGTAATTATCAAACTTATAGTCAGGCAATAATTCTTGTAACGAGTTTTGCCAATTCAGCTTTTTTTCTTTCACTTGTTGCGCCATAAATACAGCGGTGAATGTTTTTGAAACCGAGGCTAATCTAAACACGGTTTCTTTATCAATTGATGAGCCGGACCTTTCTGTTTTTCCATAGAACTCAAATCGCGTAGGCTGATTTGGAGCAACCATAACAAATGCTAAACCTGGCAGTTTCTTTTTCTTCACGGTGGCCTTTAGCTCATTCGCAAAATCATCTACCCAAGTGTCAGCGCAAACGGGGAATGAAAGAAGGAGAATTAGCGCTGTTAAGGCAATGAAAGGTTTAGAGAGTTGCAAGCTTGATCACTTTTTTATTATAAAAGAAGCATTATCAGCTAATTACCCCTGTGAATTCAACCTAAGTTTGATTTATGACTAATTCTCATTAATGAAGTTATGACTTGTTCCGAAAACAACGTGTTTAAATTCGCATACGCGGTAAACTATGGATCACAATATTGTGAAGGATTGGCTTGTAACAAAAATAATCAAGGTCGTTTATATCATGTTGAACTTACCTCTTTGCATTATGCAAAAAGCCCGATTGGCAAGAGACGCCCGTTTTGATGGGTTGTTTTTCATCGGTGTAAAATCGACGGGTATTTTTTGTCGTACTATCTGCAAAGCTCGTATGCCGCAAGAAAAAAACGTCACTTATTATGAGAACCCAATAGCGGCTATGAACAACGGTTTTAGACCCTGTTTAATGTGCCGCCCGGACAGCGCTCCAGGCTCTTATGCTTGGAAGGGGGTTGAAACAACTGTTGAGCGTGGGGTCAAGTTAATCAATGTTCACTTGTCCTTAAATATCAACGAAATTGCTGACAAGCTTGGCATTAGCACTCGGTATTTCAATAAATTGTTTGAGCAACATCTATACGTTTCTCCAAAACGCTATCAATTGCTTACTCGTCTACTTTTCGCTAAGCAATTATTACATGAGTCATGTTTACCTATTGAACAAGTTGCGCAAGCTTCTGGTTTTAATGCGGCCAAACCATTGCAGCATCACATGAAAGTAACTACAGGTCTCACGCCAAGCCAAATCAGGCGTTTTACCACGTTAAAGTCACAAGCTAAGTCAACTAATGTTACGGTTTACTTGTGTTACAGGCCGCCTTATCAATGGCAGCACATTCGCGACTTTTATAAATTAAGAGAAATTGGAGCGAATGAAAAAATAGGTGAGAATAGTATTTGTAAAGTACTGCGTTTAGGCGATAGCCATGTATTGTTTAACGCACTGCATCAATCTCAGAATAATCGCTTTGAAGTCACGTTTTCGTTAGTTGATTTAAGACTATTGAAAGGCAGTATAGCGGCGGTTAAAAAAATGTTAGATTTAAATTGCGAGCCAGAAGCCATTTACGACTCATTAGTGGATGCTGGATTACCGTCCTCTCTCATTTTGAATGGCCTTCGTTTACCGGGGGTTATTGATAAATTCGAAGCGGGATGCCGCGCAATTGTTGGACAGCAAGTCACGGTAAAAGCAGCAATTGGGCAGTTGAATTTATTGCAAAATACGTTAAATACTAAGCAAGTACTAGAGTGTGATAACGCCAGCATCGAACTTTTTGTAGCGCAACAAAAGTGCCATCTTAAAAGCGAATGCAATCTTAATTCTGAATGTCATATTAAAAGCAATGAAGCGCAAAGTACTCCTTCAGTATTAAATGTCTTTGTGTCCCCAAAGCAAGTAGCTCAGGCGGATTTATCTTTTTTGAAAATGCCTCAGGCACGCAAAAACACACTAAAGGCTTTTGCTCAGTTTATGTTAGAAAAGCCGCAAGCATGTATACAGGAATGGCTAAATATCAAGGGCATTGGTATGTGGACTGTCAACTACGTAACAATGCGCAATAGTGAAAGTCCCGACATCTTTTTAGCCACCGACTTAGTCATCAAAAATCAAATAAAAAAGTTAGCGGAACAGGAAATAAATATTATTCAAGAAGCCGCTGCCCCTTGGCGCAGTTACCTGACATTGAGCCTGTGGAATTTATCTAGTGGCATACTAAACACGAAAATCAATAAGGTAAGTTAATATGGAGACACAATCGGTGCGTTACTCAAAGTATTCTCATTTGTACAAAAGTATTATCACAACACCACATGGTTTTTTAACCGTTTTTGCAAACGATAACGCAGTGAAAGCTATCGATTTTACAGACAGTCACCCACTCGCTAATGAAAATAAAATATCAAAGCTTGCAGGCAAACAATTATCAGAATACATTGCCAACCAACGCGATAATTTTGATTTACCACTTGCTCCAGATGGCACTGATTTTCAAAAAAAAGTGTGGCAGGCGTTGCTGGATATTCCTTTTGGGGAAACGGCAAGTTATTTGGATATTGCAATAGCGCTAGGTAACCAAAATGCATGTCGGGCTGTGGGCGCGGCAAATGGTAAAAATCCAATTCCTATTGTTATTCCCTGCCATCGAATTATCGGTAAAAACGGTAAATTAACAGGATATGCCAGTGGATTGGTACGTAAAAGTTATTTACTTGCACTTGAATCAAAGGCAAGGTCATTAAAATAAAAGGTCTATATTGAAAACTTCTCACTTAATTGAATTACTGGTTTTGGGCGCAATTTGGGGGGCGTCATTTATGCTAATGAAGTCTACGGTGTCTTCTTTCGGCGTATTTGCATTAGTTGAAGTGCGGGCAGCGTTAGCTGCATTGTTTCTGTTGCCGGTGGTCTATTTTACTCGCCAATGGGCTGACTTATCCAGAAATTGGTTAAAGCTACTCTTTGTTGGAGCTATCAATACTGCTATTCCATTTTGCTTATTTTCCTATAGCAGCCTTTATTTAGATGCTGGATTAACGTCTATATTAAATGCAACTGCGCCAATGTTTGGAGCCGTTATAGCTTACTTTTATTTGCAGGATCGCATCGGTGTACATGGCGTTATCGGCACTTTTCTTGGCTTTTTAGGCGTTGTTGTCATCAGTCAAGATACCCACTCTGCCAGCCCAGTTACGCTGTTGCCGGTGTTAACTGCGCTAGGTGCAACTTGTTGTTACGGCATTGCAGCCTGCTTTATGAAAAAGCATTTAAGTGGCGTAAAACCTTTTGCGATAGCCGCAGGAAGTCAGGTGTTCGCTGCTCTATTACTTTTTCCTTTAGCTTTATACACTTGGCCTGAAGTTAATCCTGATGCGGGCACTTGGGGTGCGGCTTTGATACTCGCTGTTGTTTGCACAGGCGTTGCCTACATTATGTACTTTGACCTTATTGCGAAAATAGGCGCGTCACAAGCGATGACTGTGGGTTACTTAGTTCCCATGTTTGGTATTTTGTGGGGCATGGTTGTGTTGGGCGAAGTGCTTTCAACGTATGCAATGGTTGGCGGCAGTTTAATTATTCTTGGAGTGATGATTACGACAGGAATTCTGAAGCGATTGCGCACAAAAAAAAGTGTATAGCGAGCTTCAAAAATTCTGAGGTTTATTAACACAGTTTATCTAATGCAGGTGTGAGGCGCACAATAGCAAAAATAACGGCTTTTTTCGCTTTACTTTACAGGTTTAGAAAGCGAGGGTTTCTTCTTGTTCAAGACGTTTGAGCATAGCCAATATTTGCAATTCATTGGCGCCAGCATCATTGGTATGATTAACAGCAGAAAGCCGTATGATTTCCCTTAACTCTTATGATTTACTGAGTTTTTCAGCTATGGCAGGTGCTCTATAACTGGATGAATAACGATCTTTACGGCGGGTGAAAGTGAAGATTGATGAGTGCGGCTTTGCTCGGCAATTATTTTGGTCATACTGAAATGTATTAGGGTAACCATGGAGACAACAACAAGCCCAAAAAAAACTAAGATATTGCGATGCAGTGTTCGCAAAGCATTCATTAAATTAGTATCAGTTAACAACCTATATTTTGTTATATATGAGAGGCGAAATAGTCCTCAAAGTCTACTGACAAGGGGTTTTCAGTTAGTTACACTATGGGCCTAATTAGAAAGGAACTATCTATGTCATTAAGCGTTATTATCCTTGCCGCAGGCAAAGGAACAAGAATGAAGTCGTCGCTACCTAAAGTATTGCATCCTATTGCTGGCAAGCCAATGGTCGAGCATATTATTGAGGCAGCAAAAGAGCTGGATTGCGACAATATCAACCTTGTCTATGGTCATGGCGCAGATTTACTCGAAAAAGCGCTCGGCCACCATAACGTGAATTGGTGTTTACAAGCCGAACAATTAGGAACTGGACATGCTGTCCAGCAAGCGGCTTCAAACATTCAAGATGACCAAGATGTCATGATCCTAGTAGGTGATGCTCCGCTTATCAGCAGCGAGACACTTCAACGCTTAGTTGACACTAAAGCACATGCCGATTTGGCACTGCTAACTGTTCATCTGGACGATCCAACCGGAATGGGCCGGATTATTCGCGAGGGCGACAATATTACCGCTATTGTTGAACATAAAGATGCAAGCGATGCACAGCGCAAAATTACCGAAATAAATACAGGTATGATGTTGATGTCGGGTAAAGACCTAAAACGATGGTTGGGCAACTTGTCTAACAACAATGCGCAAGGCGAGTACTACCTGACCGACGTTATAGAAATGGCAGCTAAAGAGGGTAAAACCATACGTGCAGCGCATCCTGTTTGGGATCGTGAAGTTGAGGGTGTAAATAACCGTGTTCAGTTATCGTCATTAGAGTCAGCCTATCAATTTCGCAATGCAGAAATGCTCATGACTGCAGGCGTCAGCTTAGCTGATCCCCATCGCATTGATGTTCGAGGTAAATTAACCGTCGGGCAAGACGTCAGCATCGACATTAACGCTATTTTCGAGGGCACCGTTGAAATAGGTGATAATGTGATTATTGGCCCAAATTGTGTATTCAAAAATTGTAAAATTGGTGATGGCACTCGCATTGAAGCGTTCTCGTTGGTTGAAGATGCGGTTGTTGCACAAAACTGTAATGTGGGTCCTTATGCACGACTTCGCCCTGGTGCTGACCTTCACAATGGTGCCAAAGTAGGTAATTTCTGTGAGGTGAAAAAATCTATTATTGGCGAAGGTTCAAAAGTGAATCATTTGACTTATATTGGTGATGCACAAATTGGAAAAGGTGTGAACGTGGGCGCAGGTACAATTACCTGTAATTACGATGGCATTAATAAATTTCAAACCATTATTGCTGATGGCGTATTTGTAGGCAGTAACAGCTCTCTTGTAGCGCCCGTTAGCATTGGACAAAATGCCACAATAGGCGCGGGATCAGTCGTCACCAAAGACGTGAATGCTGAAGAGCTCGCTATTGCGAGAAGTAAACAGCGGGTTATTGCGGGTTGGGAACGCCCGAAGAAAAAATAATATGGCTTATTAAATAGCCTTAAAACTTGCAAATCGAAATTTATTTCTTATAATAAGTTTCAATTTGAAATTTAAGGCTTTCGATTTTGCAAAAACGAAACACTCAGCAACGTCGCCGTGGGATCATTGAAACATTAAATGAATGCGGTGAGGTTGCTGTAGATGCGTTAGCTAAAGCATTCTCAACCTCCGAAGTGACTATTCGTAAAGACCTTGGTGAACTTGAAAATAACGGGTTGTTATTACGAAGGTTTGGCGGTGCGGTTTTACTTCCCAAAGAATCGTCTGAACTTTCATCTGAAAAGCTTTCGAGTCGAAAGTTAGCTATCTCGGTATTAGCTGCAACGCTTATTCAAGATCATAATCGCATTATTATCGATGGTGGCAGCACAACGTCTGCATTGCTGCCACATTTAACTAAAAAGCTAGGTTTAGTGGTCATGACTAACTCTCTGCATGTGGCCAATACCTTATTAGAAGGTGAGAATGAACCAAAGGTATTGATGACAGGGGGTACTTGGGATGCTCAATCACACTCCTTTCAAGGCCAAATGGCAGAAAACATGTTAAGAGCCTATAATTTTGATCAAGCATTTTTAGGTGCGGCAGGACTTGATATCGTGCGTGGTTCAACTACCTTCAATGAATTAACTTCTCTTAGCCGAACAATGGCAGAGGTGTCGAAACAAGTGATTGTGATGGCCGAGTCAGAAAAATTAGAAAGAAAAATACCCAATGTGGAATTGCCGTGGTCGCAAATATCTATTTTGGTTACCGATGATGGCCTCGATAAAGATGCCAAAGAACAAATTCAAAAACAAGGCGTAACAGTAATGTGCGCCCCTTTTATTCGTTAAACTATTTTATTAAAAAGCAGTAATTCTAATGATTACGTGACAGGCATTTATAAGCCCTTAAAAAGTAATTAAAGAAGAATGCAAAGACAAATTAGGATACCAATATGTGTGGAATTGTAGGCGCGATTGCTGAACGTAACGTTGTAGAAATTTTATTAGAAGGCTTACGCCGACTAGAATACCGAGGCTATGATTCAGCTGGGGTGGCTTTGCTTGATGGTGAAGGTAACTTGCAGCGTGAGCGTCAAATAGGCAAAGTAAAAGCGTTAAGCGACGCTATTGCAGAAAATCCAATTAAGGGCGCTACCGGCATCGCACATACGCGCTGGGCAACTCATGGTGGCGTAAAGCAAAAAAATGCTCACCCACATCTTTCTAACGAAAGAATTGCAGTGGTACACAATGGTATTATTGAAAATTACGAAGCTTTGAGGCGCGATTTACAAGCGAAAGGCTATACCTTTAGCTCGGACACTGATACTGAAACTATTGCGCACACAGTTCATGAAGAAGTCAAAAAAGGCAAAGATTTATTGTTGGCTGTACAGGACTCGGTGAAGCAATTTCATGGTGCTTACGGCACAGTTATTATGGATAAAGAAGACTCAAACCGTGTGATAGTTGCACGTTCAGGTAGCCCATTAGTTATTGGTTTGGGGATAGGTGAAAACTTCATCGCGTCTGATCAAATGGCATTGTTACCAGTAACCCGCCGTTTCATCTTTCTAGAAGAGGGCGATGTGGCCGAAATTACTCGCACGTCAGTAACTATTTATGCTAAAAATGGCGAGAAAATAGAACGCGAAGTTTTTGACTCTGAATTAGAACATGATGCTGGTGACAAAGGTGGATATCGCCACTACATGCTCAAAGAAATTCATGAGCAACCAAGTGTCGTTCGCAATACATTGCAAGGTCGTTTAGGTGAAAACGACTTAGTTGAAGGTATTTTTGGTGCTGGGTCTGAAGCGATCCTAAAAGACATTAAACACGTGCAAATTATTGCATGCGGAACAAGCTACCATTCGGGCATGACCGCACGTTATTGGTTAGAGCAATATGCAAATGTGTCTTGTAATGTTGAAATTGCTTCAGAGTTTAGGTATCGCAAATCAGTCGTGCACCCAAACAGCTTGCTGGTGACCATTTCGCAATCAGGCGAAACAGCGGATACTTTAGCTGCTCTCCGTTTAGGTAAAGAGCAAGGCTACACGTCTAGTTTGGCAATTTGCAACGTGCCTGGTTCTTCGCTTGTGCGAGAATCTGATATGTCATTCATGACATTAGCGGGTGCTGAAATAGGCGTTGCATCAACCAAAGCCTTTACGACACAGTTAACGGGATTTTTAATGTTAACCCTTGCGTTGGGTAAATATAACGGTATGTTAGCGGTCGATAAAAAATCAATTATTGATGGCCTGCACAGCTTGCCAACTAAACTAGAAGAAACACTGACACTAACCGATAGCATTGAGCTATTAGCCGAAGAGTTTGCGGATAAGCAGCATAGTTTGTTTTTGGGTCGTGGGGATCAGTATCCTATCGCAATGGAAGGTGCACTGAAGCTTAAAGAAATTTCTTATATTCACGCCGAGGCTTATGCATCGGGCGAATTGAAGCATGGTCCGTTGGCTCTCATTGATGATGAAATGCCGGTAATCGTAGTTGCGCCAAACAACGAACTACTTGAAAAACTAAAATCAAATGTTGAAGAAGTAAGAGCTCGTGGCGGCATCATGTATGTATTTGCTGATAAAAACGCCAACTTTGCGAGTGACGAAACGATGCGCGTTATTAATGTACCGAATTGTGAGTCGCCAATTGCTCCGATTATCTACACTTTGCCACTGCAGTTATT
>JBLIKA010000036.1:0-28421 GCA_047637355.1 Glaciecola sp.
TAATAAACTGCCATAAAACACCAAAAGTCGCATTGAAGCATTGTCTTTTATTGAGATTTTAGAAGTTTTTGTGGTATCTTTTTTTAAGGCGATTTCGACTAAATATAATTACGCAAGTAGTTATTTAATTTGACGACTCACCTAAATAAAATTAAAAACGAAAGTGAAATTCTACAAAAATAATTAGGGATAACAATGAAACATCACATACTAAAACTTACCTTGTTAGCTACTGCCATTTCGAGCAGTTTGGCTGTGCATGCACAGTCTGACGAAACCAGTAAGCTTGAGCGAATACAAGTCACAGGTTCGCATATAAAAAGAACGGATATGGAAGGCCCTTCACCTCTGACCTCTTTATCTGCCAAAGACATTAGTGACACAGGTGTGACTGACTTAATCGGCTTATTCACCAAGCTGCCAATGGCAGGTCAAGGTACTTTTTCTACTCAAGGCAACAGCAGTGATGGAACAGGTAACGGTGGTTCAAGTGTATCATTACGAGGTTTGGGCGCAGATTCCACGCTTATACTTGTCAATGGTCGTCGCATTTCGGTTTCCCCTTTTGCAAATGAAATAGAAACTGCCTTCGTCGATATTAATAATATTCCAATAGCTGCCATTAAGCGCGTGGATATATTAAAAGATGGTGCATCTGCTACCTATGGTTCTGACGCAATCGCAGGCGTTATCAACATTATATTAAAAGATGATTATAATGGAATGGAAGCCACTGCAAGAATTGGTGATACAGCCGATGGCGGCGGCAAAGAAACAAACACAAGCCTACTGTTTGGTAGTAGTTCAGACAAATCCAGTCATACATTTGTACTGGATTATTTTGACCGCGAAGAAATACTTAACGCTGACAGATACTATACTAGCTCTGCCAACCAAACTGCGTTGAGACCCAATGACCCTTATGCAACCGATGGCAGAAGCTCGTCAGGTTATCCGGGCACTATCGCACTTGCTTCAAACAACTCTATTCGTACACCAGATACCTTCGGTAATGATGTTTGTCCGGCAGAGGACATTGTAGGCACTTTGTGTCGTTACGACTATGGACCAATGAGTACCACTGTACCTGCATCTGAGCGTGTGAGCTTTATGTACATGGGTAAATTTGAAATTAACGATACACTGCGAGCGTTTGTTGAGTTAAACGGACAAAATTCAAAAACCACTATTAGAGGTGCTGCCAGCCCTAGCTTCAATGAGTTGTTTATGTCTGCTGACAATGTAAATCATCCATTTGCGGATGATCCTTCAAGTCAATTTTACCAGCAAGATTTGACGATGCGTCGTCGTTTAGTTGAAATTGGTAATCGTGAAAAACGCGTCGATTCAGATTATTATCGCAGCGTATTAGGTATGCAGGGTGAATTTTCTGAATGGGAATGGGAAGCGGCTTATAGTTATATAAAGAGTGACTCAATTGAACGTGGGGTAAATGGTTTTCCAAACTCTCGTCGAACTCAAGAAGCTATCGATAGCGGTCTATGGAATCCGTTTGAGCCATCATCTAATAGTCAAGCAGCTCTTGATTATATAGAAACTCAGACTACTCGATATGGCAAGTCCACCAGTAAGTCTTTTGATGGTAAGGTATCAGGCCCTGTGATGAATATGTCAGCGGGCGAACTAATGTTGGCTGTGGGCGCTGAATATCGCGAAGAAACGATTAGCGATAACCCAGACGACCAATTCCTTCGTGGTGACGTTTTTGGTACAGAAGCAACACAGGCAAATGGTGCACGTGATAATACGTCTATTTTCGCTGAGCTTGCGATACCTTTGACTGAAACACTCAATATTCAAGTAGCAGTTCGTCACGAAGACTACAGTGATTTTGGTACTACTACCGATCCTAAAGTCGCCTTTATTTGGACACCAATGGATGAACTGTCGATACGAGGTTCATATGGAACGGCTTTTCGCGCGCCCTCTTTGAGTCAGATTGGTTTAGGTGTAACAGACGAATCTCCTAGCTTAGTGGACACTGTGCGATGTGCAGCCGTAGGTAATGTCGACCAAGCCTGTGAACTTTTTGAATACACCGCACAATTGGCAGGTAACCCTGACTTAGGACCAGAGGAATCTAAGAGTTACAATTTAGGGCTTATTTACGAAGTTACAGATAACATTGATTTTTCTTTAGATTATTATAATTATGATATTGAAAATGTAATTGGTAAAGACACTCAGTTCGTGTTTACCACTCAAGGTGCAAATCCGGCAGTTGTTCAGCGCCTAAATACAGGTGTAGCGGGTGACCCAGGCCAAGTCGAAGTCATTTTTGACCGTTTTGAGAACTTATTTGACCTTAAAACATCTGGTTTAGACTTTGACATAGGCTATAGAATGTCATCAGAAATGGGTGACTTCAAATTAAACTACGTCTTAAACTATGTACTGAATTACGAAGATATCCGAACTGGTGGTCGTATAGATACGCAAGAAGGGGGGTTTGAACAGCCGCAAGTTCGCTGGACAACTTCTGGGTCTTGGGTAAAAGACGACTGGAGTGCAAACTTTGCTATCAACTATATTGGCGAGTTTGAAGAAGATGCTCCTGTGCGAACTAGAACAGACGGCACTATAGCACCTGATATCGATGCTATGATAACTGTTGATACGGTTGTTAACTATGCAGGTATAAAAGATACGACCCTAACATTAGGCGTAACAAACTTGTTTAATGAAGAGCCACCGTTTAGTTATAATTCATGGACCGGTTACGCGTCAGGAACGCATAATGCACAGGGTCGATTTGCATACGTTCAAGCTACTTATCAGTTTTAAGTAGTTCAAAGTAGTTCAAAGTACGATTTGCACAACAACGTCTGCTGCTTATGATAAATATGTGCTATTAAAATGAAGGCGCCATTATTGGCGCCTTTTTTATTGCCATTTCCTTCGCCCTAAAATCCATAAAATAATCTGTTTTTTAAACTTAAATACCATAGTACTAAGGTTGGCTATGCGTTTGACACAGAACACGAGCATATAAGTTTTGAATTATTGGGAATGAATCCAACATTAGGTAAGTGAGTTGCATCTCAATAATCTGTCTGTATTTAATTGTAAAAAAGTAGCGCATACATTTTTGTTGAAGTTAATTAGCACAATCTATAAAACCTGTCTACACTAATTGTAAATTGATTGATTTTTAATCGGTTTTTTGGGGTTGATAGAAAATGTTTACATTAATACTTTTTGTGGGACGCAATTACGTCTGCTGAGCGAGTATTTAAAATGCTGTTAAGCCCCCTTATTGATAAACGCAAGCCGGCGTTATAGTTAAGGACCTATACTAAAAAGAGTAAGGGGTTAATATGGGCATTGCTGTTGCATTGATCTTAATCGTCATTGGGTCGTTTGTATTTCATTTCTTATCGCCTTGGCAAATGACGCCATTGGCGTCTAACTGGGGCTCTATTGATGACACTATGGTCATCACGTTTATCATTACGGGCATAGTATTTATTGCAATAAACCTTTTCATTGCCTTTGCTGTTATTAAATATAGGCACGATAAAAAACGAAAAGCTAAATACGAACCTGAAAATAAAAAGCTAGAGATATGGCTAACGGTAATAACTAGCGTAGGTATTATTGCGATGTTAGCGCCAGGCCTTATCGTTTATTCTGACTTTATTGAAGTGCCTGAAGACGCACATGTTGTTGAAGTTGTTGGGCAACAATGGAGCTGGAGTTTTCGCTTTCCTGGTGTTGATAAGCAACTTGGCAAGAGCGCCATTGAGCATATTAGTATCGATAACCCCTTTGGTGTTGATCCACTAGATTTGGCCGGACAAGACGACTTGCTTATACAAGGCAATCGTTTGGTGTTACCTATCGGAAAATCGATAAAAGTGCTAATGCGTTCTAAAGATGTATTACACGATTTTTACGTTCCCCAATTCAGAGTTAAAATGGACATGGTCCCAGGCACCGTGTCTTATATTTGGTTCACGCCCACAAAACTGGGTGAGTTTGAAATACTCTGTGCTGAATTCTGTGGTGTAGGTCATTTTAATATGCGTGGTCACGTTGACGTAAAAGAGCAACATGAATTCGACCAATGGTTAAATGAACAAACAACCTTTGTTGAATCCTTGGCAAAAAATAATTCAGAAGTGCTAAGTGTACTTGCCCAAAGTGGGAAAGAAATTGCACAAACCGGTGGTTGTTTGGCTTGTCACGACTTTACAGACAACCCTATTGGACCCACTTGGAAAGGACTTTTCGGTAAATTACAATATTTAGTCGGTGGACAAGAAGTCCTCGTTGATGACGCCTATCTAAAAGAATCTATTGTTGATCCTACGGCAAAAGTAGTTAGAGGCTATGCGCCAATCATGCCGGTTAAGCAACTTGACGACTTAGCTGTTAATGCCTTAATCGCCTATATCAAAGAAAAAGGCAGTGCGATGGATCCTATCAATGATGTTGCTGTGGCTGTTTCGGGTGCTGAACTTGCACAATCTAAAGGTTGCACCGCTTGTCACAGTCAAGATGGTACGAAAATGTTAGGACCTACTTGGAAGGGATTATACGGGTCGACGCGAGAGCTAACAAGTGGGCAGCGTATTGAAGTAACTGACGCGTATTTAAAGGAGTCAATATTTCAACCTAACGCTAAAATTGCTAATGGATTTCCACCCATAATGCCACCTCCAGTGATTAATGAGCAAGAAGCACTCGCTATTATTGAATTAATTAAAACGCTGTAAACAGCAAATGAACTCAGTACGAGAATATGCGGAGTAGAAAATGGAAGATGAATTAGAGCAAGATATGCACGAACCGAATAGCTTCTGGACCAAGTATGTATGGAGTCAGGATCATAAAGTGATTGCTATCCAATATTCGGTGATTGCTATTTTAGTCGGTATTGTGGCTTTAATATTGTCTGGATTAATGCGATTGCAGCTTGGCTTTCCGGGCAGTTTTGACTTCATCGACCCCAGCTCTTATTACCAATTTGTGACAATGCATGGCATGATCATGGTGATTTATCTACTAACCGCTATTTTCCTCGGCGGCTTTGGTAATTACCTCATTCCACTAATGGTGGGCGCAAGAGATATGGTCTTCCCCTTCGTAAATATGCTGAGTGTCTGGTTTTATTTACTGGCTGTGATCGTATTAATGGCTAGCTTTTTTGTTCCTGGTGGACCTACCGGAGCTGGTTGGACTTTATACCCGCCGCAAGCCATTTTACCTGGAACCCCTGGTTCTGACTGGGGGATCATCTTAATGCTTGTTTCTTTGGCTATTTTTATTGTTGCAGCCACTATGGGAGGATTGAACTACGTCACCACTGTCTTGCAGGCACGAACTCGGGGAATGACGCTGATGCGCCTTCCTTTGACAGTGTGGGGAATATTCATGGCAACCATACTGGCATTGTTGGCTTTTCCCGCGTTATTTGTCAGTGCAGTCATGATGTTGTTTGATAAAATCTTAGGTACGAGCTTCTTTATGCCAGCCATTTTGTCGATGGGACAACAATTGGATCATGAAGGTGGTAGTCCTATTTTATTTCAACATCTGTTCTGGTTTTTTGGGCATCCTGAGGTGTATATTGTTGCCCTACCTGCTTTCGGAATTGTGTCAGATTTAATTAGCACACATGCCCGAAAAAATATCTTTGGTTATCGGCTGATGGTCTGGGCAATAATTATTATAGGTGTAATGAGCTTTGTTGTTTGGGCACATCATATGTACATCAGTGGTATGAACCCCTTATTTGGCTATTTCTTTGCAACCACCACGCTTATTATTGCGGTGCCTACCGCTATTAAAGTTTATAACTGGGTACTAACGATTTGGCACGGAAATATTCGGCTTAACGTGCCTATGCTTTTTGCGTTGGGCTTTGTATCTACGTTCACTATTGGCGGCCTTACCGGGCTTTTTTTAGGCAATGTTGTGTTGGATTTACCGTTATCAGACACCTACTTTGTGGTGGCTCATTTTCATATGGTGATGGGCGTTTCACCGATACTAGTGGTGTTTGGAGGTATTTATCATTGGTATCCCAAAATGTCAGGTCGAATGCTTGACGAAACCATGGGTAAAATACACTTTTGGTGCACTTTTCTAGGAACCTACGCCATATACTTTCCTATGCATTATCTTGGCATACTTGGCGTACCAAGGCGCTACTTTGCGTACGAAAACTATGACTTTATTCCAGAGTCAGCAAAAGACTTAAATGCAATGATTTCTGTCATGGCGATATTTGTTGCTTTAGTACAACTCATTTTTTTATTCAACCTTGTATGGAGTTTATTTAAAGGAAAAAAAGCAGGTGACAATCCATGGGAAGCTACGTCTCTTGAATGGCAAACAGAAACGACTCCACCTGGTCATGGCAACTGGGGTAAAAACCTACCAATTTGTCACCGTTGGGCTTATGACTATAGCGTACCGGGTTACGAACAAGACTTTTTACCACAGAATTTTTCTGATGATACTGAGGAGAAGCCATGAACTTTTTAGCCGCATTAACAGAAAAACCTTGGGAGCCGGGTGGTATTCCACAAAGTCAATTTTTAGGGCGAGAACACACGAGGCGTGCTGGGCTTAAAGTATTGCTTACTGTGGTATCAGTGTTGTTTTTCTTGTTTATTGTGGCGTTCTTAATGCGGTCTCAATATCCCGATTGGCAGCCACTGGCTGAGCAACCCAACCAACCATTATTCAACAAAAATCAACTGTGGTTGAATACCCTGAGCTTAATATTAGCAAGTGTTTTTTTGCAAGTGGCTAGAGTGAGTATGCGTCGTAATCACCCCGTTTTTTCTCAATTAGGATTGATTTTAGGTGGACTATTTTCATGTGCTTTTGTGGCAGGGCAATTCGTCTTTTGGCAACATCTATATCAACAAGGTTTTGTGATTAATGTTAATCCAGCGTTGAGTTTCTTTTATTTACTTACGGGTCTGCATGCCGTTCACGTTGTTATTGGTCTTTTAGCTTGGTTAGCTGCTGTCTTCTTCGCGATAGGTCGCAAGACTGAGTTTAATCAAGTTAGACTAAAACATTACGTGGACTTGTGTGCAATGTATTGGCACTTTTTATTGGCTTTATGGGGTATCCTTTTTGTTCTATTAGTGAGTAAACCAGACACCTATAAAGCCATAGCAGAATTTTGCGGACTGGGAGTATAACCATGCAAACCACAAATAGTTCAGAATGCCCTAAAGGTATACCTGGATTAATTGCTGATTGGTCAGGAGACAAAGAAGCTTTTAAACTGCCTTGGGGCAAGGTAATGATGTGGATCTTCCTGTTAAGCGATACATTTATTTTTAGTTGCTTCCTGATCGGCTACATGGTGATGCGTATGTCAGCTGTTGATCCATGGCCAAACGCGAGTGAGGTATTTGCCCTAGAAATTGGCGGTCACCATATTCCGTTAGTGCTTATTGCCATCATGACATTTATCTTAATAACCAGCAGTGGCACAATGGCAATGGCGGTTAATTATGGTTACCGTAAGAATAAGAAAGCAGCAGCTTGGTTGATGTTGGCCACGGCGTTGTTAGGTTTGTCTTTTGTCGGTATGCAAGCGTTTGAATGGAGTAAACTCATTTCTGAAGGCGTTCGACCATGGGGCAACCCCTTTGGAGCAGTCCAGTTTGGCGCTGTATTTTTTATGGTGACAGGCTTTCATGGATTGCATGTATCTATTGGTGTGATTTATTTGACCATGGTTGCGATTAAAATTTTAAAAGGGCATTACGAACAATCAGGTAACTACGAAATTGTTGAAATAGCGGGTTTGTATTGGCATTTTGTTGATTTGGTCTGGGTGTTCATTTTTGCGCTTTTTTACCTTTGGTAAACACTATCCATTATAAATAATAGGAGGGGATATGTCTGTTGATGCTCTAACTCAAACTGATGAACATGTTCATCAGGAACATCCTGTCAGCTTATATTTGAAAGTATGGCTTCTGCTGTTTGTACTCAGTGGGTTGTCTTACATGGTTGACTACTTACAACTCGAAGGGGCACTACGTTGGACATTGATATTGCTTTTTATGTTCCTAAAATCAGGGCTGATTGTCAGTGTTTTTATGCATATGATGTGGGAAAGAATGGCGTTTATTTGTGCAATATTACTGCCACCGCTCAGCCTGACTCTATTTATTGCTATTATGGCAATAGAGTCAAACTATACGTTTCTTAGTCGTCTCTTATTTTTTACACATAGCTGATAATGATGTAAATGACATTATTAATAGGCGCTAAAATGCCCTAAGCGGCGTCGATTAACGCAAGCTTTTGGGGTTTTCGATAGATGTTAAGGTAATATTTTCATAATCTTATGAAATTTATCTTGTGCACGAACTATCCAACCAGGTGTCGCTTCACCTGTCCCTGCGAATTTTAGTCTTTTGTTATTCTTGAACATATTTTCCAATATATCCTCTTGGTCTGCATCTATGTCAATAAAAATCACATGCTTACCTTGTTTTAAAAGTGTTTGAAAACGCTTGAATTGATAGTTTGGTATTTGAATGCCAATTAGTCCGCCTTCCCAAGTACAAAATCCTAAAATTATCAATGCCAAAAAGCCAAATGGCATCCATCCAGCAGCAGATGTATGCCAATCCAAATAATAGGCAACAAGCAATAGAATAGCGGCGAGGACAACACCAACGACAGCTCCCAATTCGGTTGAATGAACAACGTCTTGTTTCAAAACAGCCTCTATTGCGTGCAAATGGTGCTTTTCGACTTCGGCGTCGTTTTCACTAAGCACATGAATTTGTGGTGTGCTAATCCCTTTTGCTTCTAATTCTTGTTCAATTTTAGCTAGGTTATCTAAATCATCACTAATATAATAATGCCTTTTCATACACATTGTCCTCTTAACAGTCTGAAGTGTTAGATGGTTACTTAAAATATAGCGTTAGTCGCTATTAGCTTTAATTAGAGACAATAAATGTTGATGCAGTATGGTTTATTAGCTCTTCAAAGCCCCCTAGTTTTTCTTGATAGTATTTCGGTATTGTTACGGTGCCATGTTTCTTGTTTCGAATTTGTTATTGCTCAATATATTTAAAAAAAGCTTAACCCCCGCTCATCTACGAGCAGCAGTATCATCAGAATCGGTATGTAAAAAATGCTAGCTCTAAAGACTAACCGCGCATTTATTATGCTGTACTGCTTATAAAGCTTGATTGACAGCCATAGCATTACACCTCCTAAAATGAGCGCACCTGTAAAAAATAGATTGTTCCCTAAGCCCATTGCGGGTGCAAGCGTCGTGATGCTAAGCAAAGCCAAGCTAAATACCATTATTATGCTGCGTGTAGCACTGTCAAATTCTGGATTGTCGGGCAACAAACGATATCCACCTTTGTCATAGTCTTGTTGGTAAATTGTTGCCAACGACATAAAATGAGGGATTTGCCATACAAATAGTACACAAGCCAGGATCCAAGCTTCAGTACTTAATGTGCCGGTTGCAGCCGACCATCCCATCATTGGCGGAATTGCTCCGGGAATAGCACCGAACAACACAGCAATCGGCGAATGGGGTTTTATAGGAGTGTAAATAAGTAAGTAGCTAACAAGCGTAATAAACGCTAAAAGCGCAGTGAGGTGATTTACTGCGACAAAAAGCAGAAGCAAACCTAAGACAGACCAAGTTGAAGCAGCCATTAATGCGTGATTTGACGACATCCTTCTCGATGGAATAGGGCGGTTACGCGTTCTTACCATTTTGCTGTCGCGTTCTTTTTCCCACCACTGGTTTAAGCCATTAGCTCCCATCGCGCAGAGTAATGTTCCCAGTAAAAAGCTTGTGAACGCAACAATATTAAATTGACTAACACCTAACCCGTACCCGATTAGGGCTGTAAATAACACAAGTAAACACAAACGAAACTTGCCGAGTTGTAAATAAAGTTTTAATTGGGTATTGAATGAGCTCACTGCAATTAACATAATATTTGCTTAAAAATGAATTGAGTAACACACAATAAGATTAGGCTAAGAATGATTATTTAGCAAACACGGATTTTTCTAATAAGGTTAACCCTTCAGCTGACATCTTCCTGACGCATTCCAGTCCAGATAACTTAGTGAGGGATCAGCCGATTTGCCTTATCTACCCCTTAAATTCCACTCGCTGTTTAAAATTATGTGAAGACTTTGCGTCACAAGTAATCCTTGAGATTGGAAACTTTGATGGTCTGCTCTGATTCTACCCCAAAAAAGCTGACGGATAATTTACAGGTAAGGACGCTACTTCAAATTCATTTGAACTAACATATCCTAGATAACCATGTCGTCATTTTCTATTATAGAAGCACTCAATATAGTTGAACAACTCCAGCGTTGCTTCATCCCGAGTTTCGTATCGATAAATGCAGATATCCAATTTCGTTATTAATTTTAGCGAGCGGACCGCCCAAGTTTTATAACCTTTACTCCTAATGACTCAGGCCGAGCTCTGCATCTACCGCTTTATGCAGTTGCTCTCGAAGAGTCTGCTGTCTTTGTACCACTCCAGAAGTATAACCGCTGTACCGATAAAAGTTATCTAAAAAATCATTTATAAACGACTGAGACTCGGCCATAGCTGAAAAATCACAAGTTTGCCGGTTCCTGTCGGTGGCAGATAAAGCGATAAATTCAGGATACTTACGACTCAACACTAAGCGACCAATCTGAACATCCTGTCGCAATTGCTCTGCTTCATCAATGGCTTGCGCGAACTTGACTATCTGCATTCTGAGTGCCTCATCTTTTATAAGCAATATCTGAGCAGTTGAAATCATCTCGCTAATGGTAGGCGGAAGCGATATATTGCCCGCATAAATATGGGAAGAGGATAGTGCTCGACAATGTTTGCCGATTGGCTCCAACAACGTTTTTGAAGGACTATTATAATTGCTGAAATATTGCACTACCTCGCTCAGATTCTCAAAGATGGAAATATCAAAATTTTCCGTTCTGTTCTGAACGCTGATGTTGACTATTTCTTCATGTAGTCGACTCAGATATTTTTCTTCCAGCTCATTATTTTTGCGGGATTCACTCCAGTTGGTTATCTGAAAAGCGATAAGTATACCAGTAACAACAATGACAAAATCCAGACCTACGGCAAACCAGTTTTGGTCTTTTATATGTTTAGTTAAGGAGCGTAAGAGCATATTGTGTTCAACCAAGCCTGAGATTTTCATTTGCAGAGTGCAAAAAATATAGAACATAGACATGAGCTATGCAACAGATTATTGTTTTGCTGCTCGTCGAATTCCTACAATGTTTGCCTGTTCAACTCGCTCTTAAATACGGCAATTGCGGCCGTACCGCGTTCAAAATTGTACTGGGAGTTTCTGCCATTTCTAGTCTTTCAACCTCGATAATCTATAATTAGATCGTTCAGGTTATGTGCGATAAATTAGCAAGCGCTCTATAATGAAGATTGAAATAAATCTAATAGCCGAGCTAGAACAAACACATTGGTACAAAAAGAGGATAAAAATAGAGCGTAATGAGCAAATACCATAAGTCTGCAGAGGTCATTTCAGCTCTAAGTACCGAGTAGTGCAGAGTAACTCAAGAGAACGGCACCGAACGTCTCGGTCCGTGAGCACTGTTGAATAAAACATCACCAGGCATGCACGTTGATGTTGTTTCTTGAGATCCTTTGTTCGCATCATCTGCATAGTATGAATCAGGATGTGGATGGCCAGGTTTTACCAAACCTATTGACCCGGTTAACGTAAATGAAATTAATGATAATTCACAGGGTATGAGCCGCACTGAGGTGAGAATTCACATGGTAAAAGTCACCTAGGCCATATTTTTACAGACGGTCCTAAAGATCAAGGTGGTTTGCGTTATTGCATTGATTCAGCGTCATTACGTTTTGTTGCTTAGAATAATATGAGTAACGAGGGTTACGAAGCTTATGCAGATCAAATTGAGGAAATTTTATAATGTTAAATGAACGCGCAGTATCAGCCGGTGGTCGCTTTTGGGGTATTCAGGATCTTATTCCCAAGCGTCCAGGCATAAACTCAACTCGGGTTGGTTATACCGGCGGTGAGGTGCCAAATGTGACTTACCAAAATGATGGCACACATGCTGAAAGCACCGAAATAATATATGATAGTGAGCTTGTTAGAGCTACCGAAAAATTTTAGATTTCTTCTTCCAGATCCATCATCCTAGCACGGTAAACAGACAAGGAAACGACCTCGGTGAGTCTTATCGAGCAGCTATTTTTTATGTTTCTGAAGTGCAACGAATCAAAGCATTGAAAACTATTGAAGATGTCGATGCATCTGGGTTATGGCCAGCAAAAGTAGCAGAACCTGTGGGTGACTTTTGGGAAGCTGAACCGGAACATCAAGACTATCTAAAAATTCGTCCAAATAGCTACACTTGCCATTTCCCAAGACACCACTGGGCATCAGATAACAGCTAATTAGTTTAAAAACTAATCCGCTTATAAAAAGTCAGACCGTTTTACTTAATTACGGCCATGACTTGTTTGCTCTGTATTCAAGAATAAACAATGTTGCTGGCAATAGAGCAAAGTGGACAATATAAATGTCATAGACCTAAAGTAGCCTATATTATGTTAACAGCGCGTAGAGCGAAGTATTGAATGACATAATTGTATTAGCGACTAACCCCATAGTCTTTGTTTACATCAATTACGCTAAGACCAAGCTCTAACGCCTTTATTGTGTCAACAAAATTAAATTGTATTTTACACTCTGCTTTGATCATTTTAAGCCACACATAGCGCAGGCCGTCGGGGCGCCTGCCAGTCCAGAAATCTTCAGTTTTGTTTATGTAGGCAACAACAGGCTCAACATGCCCATCACGATAAATATGGCGAATGAATTCGAAGTCAGGGCCAAAAGAGCTTAGGACCGCCGAGCCGCTTACCTCAATAGACTTCAATAACTCTACAAAGGCTAATTCATGCTCGTCTTGTCTGTATGCGAGCCATGCCCTTGCTATGCCTACAGAGTGTGTTTCGCTGCTAAAGCTGTCAATCATATCACCGGCTATTTGCTGCTCTACACTTAGCTCATCTGCATGTTCAAAGATACGATCAATTTTGGCAATGACCGCATTGATAGGGTCGAATTGCGCAGTGTATTTGAGGTGCCTGCTTAAATCACCTATCACTTGATATGGATTTTTGCTTGTCGCTAAGCTTCGTTCATAGTCGCGCAGAGTATCAGCAAGCAAACGTCGATTTTTTGTGTCGAAATGAGCGAATTGCTCTTTAATATATTGATGATATTCTGGGTCGTCACATCCAAGCGCATAGTAAGCATAAGCGGATGAGTTTATTATTGTACTCAAATACACAATTATTGCGACTAAGGGTTTTATCATTTAACACACTTTCCAAATACATTATAACTTTTGTACTTATAATACTCACAGAATGATCGTTCAGTAAAAGCTTATTTGTACGTTCACTATTGTGGAGTGGTAAATTGTGTTTCACGACGTCACCCAAGTCATGTAACAGCTTAGACTCTTTGGATGGCATCAGTATGTTTTATGCTTTCAGCGCTGCGGCAAGGAACCCGGCGTTGTTGGCACTTTGTCATTGAAATGCTATCGCTTTGGGGTGATTTAAGACTTGAATTGAGTCCGCGGTTGGCTCTGCAGTGCGAAGTCGTTCTTTAATTAATTTTGACGACCGGCCGGTTTCTGCCAGAATTTGTAGTAGATAGCTTCAGGGCGTGAAGTGCTCATACGCAGGTCAAGGATGCCTAATATTAGCAATTCATAAATGCTTTTGACCATTCAATCAATTGTTTTTAATTTGGTATAAGGAGAGGTTATTTACGTTAACGGTTCGGTGGATTTGGGCGACGCCGTTTTAAACGTTATCTCTATGCGAATTGCGGTTAGTTTAACATTGCCTTCAAAAATTTGTAGACCGTTACCGATAGTCTTTGAATCAGAATGAATTTCTGTCGTTTGACCAACTGGTATTTGCATTTCTATACTCCCCAAATAGCGAGTTATATTTTTTTTAGTCTGGATTTCAATTTTATCTGCGGAGATTGAGAACTGTTTAATGCAAAATATTCTTTGCATTTTCCTTTCTTTGTTCACGTAACAATACAGATGATGTCATGCGCCCAATTAAAAGATGTGCGGCGACAGAATACTGGCAAGGCAACAAAACGGTTGTAGCTAAGTCAAATTACGTATTCTGATCTATTTTACTTAATACTGAGCCCAATGAATAATCATAAATTGTCTTGAATTCGCAAAATTCCAGGTAAAAAAATACTCTGTGAACTAGATAAGATGCTGCTCTTGCTTTGTGATCCTCTAAGAACGACACAAGCGTAATGAACGCATAGTTAGTGATAATCATAGCCACCCTTTAACCCTGAATCGATATTGTTCAATTTGGGGTAATATAACTTTTACTTTTGGAGCTTATTACGATGAACGAAGTAGTGAAGTTTTCTTCACCATTGCACAACAACGACCCACTGAGCGCACATCATACTCCTTCGGGCTTTTCTGATCGCTTTGCCTTTCGCTTGACTAAATTGCTACGTTTTTTTGCGGATATTTTCTTTGCTAAGCGATATGGCCATCGTGCAGTAGTGTTGGAAACAGTCGCAGCAGTGCCTGGGATGGTTGCTGGAATGATACGTCACATGCGTTCACTCCGTCGCATGGAAGACGACCGAGAGGCTATTCACATACTACTCGAGGAGGCTGAAAACGAACGCATGCACTTAATGACCTTTGTACAAATTGCTCAACCCAGCTTTCTAGAACGGATGCTAATTTTACTAGCTCAGGGCATTTTTTTCACTAGCTTCTTACTTCTTTATGTCATCTCTGGCCGCACAGCGCACCGGCTCGTTGGCTATTTCGAAGAAGAAGCGGTGTTTAGCTATGGCGAATATCTAGCCGAAGTAGACAGTGGTCGTTTAGAAAACGTAGCCGCTCCAAAGATTGCAATTGATTACTGGAAGCTTTCCACCGACGCAACTCTGCGCGATGTTATCATCGTGGTCAGAAATGATGAGGCTGGTCACAGAGATGTTAATCACCAATTTGCCGATAGTTTTACTTCTTAAATATATATTTTATCGGTATGGCTACTCCGCAGTTAAATAGGTGTGACTGCGCGTAGTCCATGAATTCGTCTCCTCTAAGCTCGGAGCTGCCCCCTCAATAAATTTTATCGACTATAAACTGCCAAAAATAGCCCGTCAACGTACTAAAAGCTCACAATAATAATGGGCAATAAACTGCCAAGTCAATCTTATTATCGGTAGTGTTTCTCGTTGAATTGAAGAGCTACAGAAGGATATAACGCGTTCACGATTATTAGGGACATTAAAATAGTGGTATGAGGCAATGGTTACTAAAGCACTTACAATCTTTGATAATGACAACAATGCAGCGCAAGTGTCCCAAATGGTCACAATGAAATAATTTAAAGAGATATGGTCGCAGCCGACACACTCAATAAAAACAAGCAAATGCTGGTTACGGTTTGATATGCTTGCAACCAATAGTCTATTTCACTGGCGTTGACACGATAAAAAGATCTATTTGAAAATGCATGTATATTAGATGGCATCCGAATAGGTATGTTACCGTTATTTATTGGCACAAACCTGCTCTGTTGCATAGAACAGGCATATCGTTTAAGTTATCTGTATACTGAGGTCTCTCGACGCTAAATCCAACACAGCGTAATCAAATGGAAAGGTAACGAATATGTTCAAAATTTTATTCGGAGGAATGCTTTTTTTAGGTTTATCAATAGCAAGTGCGAAGGGAACGGAAAGTATCCCCGCTACCTACCTGTTACAAGTTTCTAGCAACTTTGAGTGTGGGGAGATTAACATTGAATTGGTCTCGCATACAGGGCCAGTTGCACAGTCGCTTCAATTTAAAGACAGCGCCTTTGCTCTCGTCGAATTGATGCCAGGTACTTACAGATTTGGTGATTTAAAATGTGTGTCATCCAACAAAGGATCAGACGTATTTGAAATATCGCTGAGTACGCTCCCTCCTATCGAATTGAAGTCTGGTCAAGGATACTATGGCGGCAAACTTATCGTAAAGCAGACGGCAGATAGAACAGTTCAAGGTACCCCTAATGTACTTGAAAATTGTCCAAATGTTATCAGCAAAGCCCGAGGTGATAATGATGATGACTGTACTGATGGTGTGGGCGTTAATACTTCCCCAATCGAAACTAAAACAATAAACGTTTATGCGCCGGTACTGGCAACGGCCGATTTAGAACGAGTACGCAAAGCTTTGCAGGTGAGCGAAGAGCAATTACTGTATATACCTTTAATTTCAAATACCAATTAGTCGAATAATTGCATGGCGATAACCCAATAGCTTCATCTTAAACCTTCAGCAGAGTAGTTAGATAAATCACTATTTGTCTCGAAGCTGGTCATGATAGGCTCTTTATTGAATCGGCGCCTAGCACTACTTGTGTAAATTAAGTCATCGGCCCAGATGCGTTATTTTCTTTGATGCTGGATCAATTTCAGGTGGCCCGAAAATATCGATTATTGGACTCGTATCTGGCTCCGTAAAGGGCTCTTTTATGTTCTGACTAATGTTTGACTTTCTTGTTGATCTAATTGGGTATATGTCGCCATCTATTATTCTTCACACTGCTAAGTAAATTTAAAAGGGCCGTGATTTTTCGTACACATCAGACCGTCAATCCTCTTGATATATATTTAGCAATTTGAGCTGAAAATATCAAACTGGTAGTAAACAATTAAGCACCACTTTTTGATGCTTTTTATAGCCTGTAGTTTAGCGGGATTAACTTAGACGATGAGTTAAATCAGCTTAGTGATTAGGCTGTTTCCGAGGCGTAAGACAGTCACTGCGCCAACAACACGCTAGTTGGTCGCACTCTCCAGTAGTTGCTTTACCAAAACAGTCAAAATTGCCTTCTTGCAGTTGTATGGTTCTTATTAAATCAGTCTTTTTTAACTTACCCAGCTTAACTTCGCGTTTTTTAGCAATTGCAGCTACTTGTTTTATATTCATCATTGTCTCCATGTTCAAAACAGAGCTTCAGCATACTGAGTTGGTTACGTATATTTTTGATATCGATCAAATTTCTTTACGTCCTTATTAATATCCCTAATGAAGATTAATAAGGATAGAGTGATATGCTGCAAGCTAATGGGTGTAAAAAAAGACGTAAGGAGGAGGTTTCACGTTTCTAAGCGGTTTGTGCGCCAATTAATCCGCTATATTGAATGCCATGACCAATAGCAAATTTTTGTGCATTTATACTAGATGCAAATACACACATAAATCCCAACAATATAATGGCTAACTTCATTTTGTACTTCCTCTAAATCTTAGTGTGATGTTCCAACACGATAGATCTAAACAATTGGCTTTTTCACGGACTTAGACTTTCACCGATGAGCTTCAAAAAGTAATACTTTAAATCTAGACCTGTTTGTAAAGTCACGATTAAGTTGTCAAATGGTGAGGAAGAAAGTGCCAACGCGGACATGCCTTCGCTCTTTCTAACCTGCATTAATGTTACCAAAACACAACAGGGAAATTGACGGCAATCAAACTTGTGAGGTGGATTAAAAACTCAATGCCATTTGTGGACCAGATTTAAATGCAAATTAACACTGGAAAATTCAATTTACTAACTTCTCTAATCCTTAAATCTTCAGTCCTACTGTCACCTAGGTGACAACAATTTTGTAAAATAATTATAAAGTACACAATATACAACAAACCCTATTGGAATTAATCCTATGCCAGCACCTATTGTTAGTCGCAGAGACATCGAATTCTTTTTGTATGAAATGTTTGATATTGAATCTTTAACAGACCGTGAGCGTTACAAAGATCATGATCGTGAATCCTTTGATGCGGCGATCAATATTGCTCAAGCTATCGCGGAAAAGTATTATCTGCCCATTCAACATAAAGTGGACAGTAACGAGCCTACGTTTGATGGTACCAACGTACATTTGATACCTGAGATAAAAGCCGGTCTTGATGCGGTTATTGAAGCGGGTTTAACTGCCCCGACAAGTGACTATGAGTCAGGCGGTATGCAACTGCCTTTAATCGCAGCGAGTGGCGCTTTTGCTTACTTGTCGGCAGCCGGAAGTACTAGCCTCGGTTATATTTCATTGACCCACGCAAACTGTAATCTAATTGAAGCACATGGTACTCCTGAGCAAATTAAAAAGTGGGTTGCACCACAGCGAGAAGGGCGCTTTTTTGGCACCATGGCAATGACTGAACCTGGCGCCGGTTCGGGCCTGGCTGACCTTACAACGTCGGCCACTAAAGAAGAGGACGGTACTTATCGAGTGCGCGGTAATAAAATATGGATATCAGGTGGTGACCACGACCTTTCAGAAAACATTGTCCATTTGGTTCTAGCGCGAGTAAAAGGCGCGCCAAAAGGCGTAAAAGGAATTTCATTATTTATTGTACCTAAATTTTTGGTCAACGAAGATGGCAGTGTTGGTGAGCGAAACGAAGTCGCTTTAGCTGGTTTATTCCATAAAATGGGCGGACGCGGACACACGTCAGCAGCGTTGAGTTTTGGTGAAAAAGACGGCGCGGTTAGTTATCTCGTTGGGGAGGAAAATAAAGGCTTGATGTACATGTTTCATATGATGAATGAAGCGCGTATTTTGGTTGGAACGGGTGCCGCACTTACCGCATTAACGGGTTTTCAATATTCGCTTGATTATGCAAAACAAAGACCGCAGGGCAGATTGTTGTCTGCCAAAGACCCTTTGTCACCGCCGGTAAACATTATTGAGCACCCTGATGTACGGCGCATGCTACTTATTCAAAAGGCCTACTCAGAGGGGGCGTATGCCTTATGTTTGTACGGACACTCATTAGCTGAGGATGAACAAACCGCAACAACTGAAGATGCGCGTGGCAAAGCCTCAACTATACTTAACTTTTTAACTCCTGTTATTAAAAGTTGGCCCTCGGAATGGGGACCAAAATCGAATGATTTAGCCATTCAAGTCTTAGGTGGTCATGGTTACGTAAACGAGCATCCGGTTGAAATGTTTTATCGTGATAATCGGCTCAATCCAATTCATGAAGGTACGACAGGTATTCAATCATTGGATTTGTTGCGTCGTAAAGTACCGATGAACGATTTTGCTGGTTATCACACGTTTTTAAATGAAATGTACGCAACAGTCGAGAACGTGAAGTCGACGCCAAGCTTGCAGAAATTTGCTAATGAATTGAATGATGCATTGAATAATATCAAGCAAGTAACAACAGCAGTAATGAACGCCGCTCAAACCCAGCATATTGATTTAGTATTCTCAAATTCAGTGAGTTACTTGAATATGCTGGGTCATGTGACTATTGCTTGGCTTTGGCTCAAGCAGGCCGACATCGCAACAACGGCGCTTAAAGCTGACTTACACGTCGACAACGAAAAGTTTTATAAGGGGAAGATTCAAGCAATGAAGTACTTCTATGCAAGCGAGCTTCCGTTAACGTATCACTGGGGTAATTTAGTGAAAAACATCGACAGCGCTAGTTTTGACACTCACCCCGATTGGTTGTAGTTCAAGCTTGGTTTTAGCTTAGCTCAAGTGGCGATGCCATTGAAGAATATATGAAAGAAGTCGGCTGAATCTTGCATGATACTACGCGGATTAATGGCATCACCTAAATCTGGAATCGATTCAATAGCGCCGGCGATAATAGCTCCGGCAACGAGTAAGTCAGCGTTTTTAAGGCTGTTGTCGTTAATACCCAATTGAATAATGTCACCAAACATATGGCGGATTTTAGTCGTTTCAATTTCCATTTTGTGGCGTTTCGCGCTATCCAACGACCACATGCGGGTATATCGAATTAACGGACCCTGTTCTCCAGATTGAATGTTATACAATTGCTGCGCTGCATAAGCGAGCTTTTGTATACCAGTGCAATTTTCTTTAGCCAGTGCGTTTTGCAGTACAAAGCGTTCAATATCTATTGTGCGCTCAAAGCATTTGATTAAGAGGTCGTCTTTATTCTTTATATGGTAGTAAAAAGCACCTTTTGTCACGCCTAGTGATTGCGCTAGTTCGTCGAGAGAGGTGCCTTTAAATCCCTTTTGATTGAAGAAAATCGAGCCCATATGAAAAAATGCTTCTTGCTTGATACGGTTTTGTTCACTTCTATCAAATCCATCAAGAGTCGGATGTTGCTTGGGAAGCTCGATACTTGAAAACTGAAACTTGTCAGGCCCTGTGTGTAAACCATATTTAATTATGGACTCCCACTGCAAATAAGCACTTTCTTGGTGTTCTTGCTCAACCGAATACAACCAAACGGGTATCCAAAAAATCGCGCCCCACATAGCACTTGCAGATTTAACCGGGTCTACTGCTTGAATGCTACCGTCAGTCTGCCCCTCATCAATAATTTCCATCACTTGGCGGACAAATGTTGTATATAGTTCAGATATTTCGCGTTGATGTTTAGCCGATAAAGAAGAAATTTCAGTCAATCCGGCTAGATGTCCTCTGGTGCCGTTTATTATCCCGTGCCAGCAGTCAAAGTTTAATCTCAGCAACACTTCTATTTTGTTTATTGCTAATCCTTGAGTTGATTTCGCTTGTGAAATCATTGTTTGCAGTTCTATGCAGGTATTCAAATAGCACTGATAAACCAGTTCTTCTTTGTTTTTTGCATAATAATACAGGCTGGTTTTAGTGAGATTAAGTTTGCTCGCTATTTGGATAAGTGTCGTGCCGCGCGTGCCATGCACATTAAAAAGTTCTGAGGCTGCTGACAGAATGGTTTTATATTTTTGGCCATGTTGATTGGTCTTACTAAATGGGGAGCTTATTTTATTGTCATCCAAAAGAGGCATGATTGTTATTTTCACCTAGTCAAAAATTATACTCAAAGTTCAATTTTAAGTGTATGTGATAATTCGCCAATGTACAACGCACAATAATAGGTTCAAGCCAATCTGTTAATTTTTCGTCAACTAAATGTTAAAAGATACTTGAAAGCCTTTAAAACATACTGTAAGTTCAAATTACAAGTAATTCATTTATTAAAAATTGAATGGCATCAAGTAAATATAACCAGTTTTAAACGTTGCCTTAGGAAAATAAAATGCAATTGCAAAACCAAGATATTGTTGTCGATCAAGCGAATGCCAAAGCGGTTATTAGTGAAGTAGAAAAACTCACCGCGGCTGGCTCAGATTTTGAGGTTGTGGCTAAACAGCGTGATGGTATAACTTATCCAGCTTTTGCATCTTTGCCGACATCATTAGGTGAAATGTATAAGGCGGCGGCCGATGCACACGCCAGCGCCGACTTTTTAGTGTATTTAGATGAACGCTACAGTTTTGCCAGACTACATAAGTTGGCGACCACCTTCAGTCACGTGCTTAGTCAAGAGTGCGGGGTAGGCAAGGGTGATAAAGTGATCATTGCTATGCGTAATTATCCGGAATGGATAGTTAGTTTTATGGGAATTACCATGATGGGCGCAGTCGCAGTGCCAGTAAATGCGTGGTGGAATGAGCACGAGTTTGCGCATGTAATTAAACACAGCCAAGCAAGTTTGGTCATTGCAGACGATAAACGCTTCGATGTGCTGAATAGTACTTTGCAACATCTCAAGGTTGCTTGCTTGATTGCAAGGCCAAACCAAGAACAAAACCAATCATTGTGTTTGATGACTAAAATTAATCAATTCATTGGTAATAGTTTTGATCTAGAAAAGAACCTTGAACTAGCCAACAGCCTTGAGCGAAATGACAGCCTTGAACTACATAACAACCTTAAGCGATCAGTCCAGCAGCAGGAGTACAAGGTTGATAGCAATGACATTGCGACTATCTTTTATACGTCAGGGTCTACTGGAACCCCCAAGGGGGCGGTGTCTAATCATGAAAGCGTGTTAACCGCATTATATACTTGGTTGATGCTGGGCTCAGCGGCTGGCATTGCAAATGGAGCTCGCGACGAGGAACCCGCATTCGCGCCAGCAGCCCTGATGACTGTCCCTTTATTCCATGTGACGGGATGTCATACCTTATTTTTGTTGTCTATGTTGATAGGTAGAAAAACCGTGATGATGCCTTATTGGGACGCAGCGTTAGCGCTCAAGCTAATTGAGCAAGAACGAGTTACCTATTTTAACGGCGTGCCTACTATGTCGATGGAATTAATGAATCATCCTGACAAAGATAATTATGATTTAGACTCATTACTTGATATCTGTGCGGGAGGTGCTGCAAGGGCTCCTGAACATGTTAGAAAAATTAGCCAATTGTTCAAATCAGGCAATCCGAGTTGTGGCTATGGATTGACAGAAACCAATGCGCTGGGCGCGGTAAACGGCCCAGTAGATTACTTGGCTAAACCAACCAGCGCAGGCTTGCCTACACCACCGATTGTTGATGTCAAAATTTTCAACGATGAAAATCAGCCTTTACCGCAAGGCGAGATTGGCGAAATTGCGATTAAATCAATATCCAATATTATTGGTTATTGGCAAGATGAAAAAGCCACGCTGGCGGCCTTTTCTAATGGTTATTTTAAAACCGGCGACTTAGGCTATTTAGATGAAGACGGTTTTATTTACATTGTTGATAGGATTAAAGATATTATTATTCGCGGTGGTGAAAATATATCTAGTCTTGAAGTAGAGAATGCAATTTATAAACATCCCAGTACCCTCGAAGCATCTGTGTTTGGACTACCTGATCAACGTCTAGGGGAGGTAGTTGGCGCTGTTGTTTGTGTAAATAATAGTGAGCCGTTGGACGAGCATAGTCTACAGCTATTTCTAGCTGAGTTGATTGCCCAATTCAAAGTGCCGCATAAAATTTGGTTAGTTACACAAAGCTTACCCCGGTTGGGATCGGGTAAGATAGACAAGCGAACGTTAAAATCACATTACCTGTCATTGACTTAAGCACTTCAACGTATCTAAAAATAAAGGATTTTAATTTATGGCAGTAACCATAAACTCTTCAGCGTTAACCGATTATATTGGTAAGCAAAGCGGTGTCTCTCGTTGGTTTACTATTAGCCAAGAGCAAATAGATATGTTTGCTGACGCAACCCATGACCATCAGTTTATTCATGTCGATGTTGAAAAAGCAAAAGAAACACCTTTTGGTAGCACTATTGCACATGGCTTTTTGTCTTTATCATTGCTTTCAGCGATTGCTTACGACGCATCAATTAATCTTGAAAATACCATTATGGGGCTTAATTATGGTTTTGATAAAATTCGCTTTTTGCACCCAGTTAAAGTGAATAGTAAAGTAAGAGGCAGTATGGTGTTGGTTGATGTATTAGAAAAACGTCCGAACGAATTCTTACTAACTTGGAATGTAACGATAGAAATTGAATCAATAGACAAGCCTGCATTAACCGCCCAGTGGTTAACTATGACAATAGTCTCAGCGTAAACAATGTAATTAAAGAGGACAGTATGAGCATAAGATATGATAACCAAGTGGCCATCGTTACAGGTGCGGGAGCGGGCTTAGGCCGGTCTCACGCGATAGCACTCGCTGCGCGTGGAGCAAAAGTAGTGGTTAACGACCTAGGTAATGCAGATGGCAGCTTGTCACAAGGTGCGTTAGATGTGGTCGCTGAAATTCAAAAAGCAGGTGGTGAAGCTATCGCCAATGGAGCCAATGTTGCGAACATGCAGCAGGTTCAGACTATGGTAGAAGAGGCAATGACCTTATGGTCGCGCGTTGATATTTTAGTTAACAATGCGGGGATCCTGCGTGATAAATCCTTTGGTAAAATGTCCATCGAGGACTTTCAGTTAGTGCTTGATGTGCATGTTATGGGCTCGGTTAACTGCACAAAAGCAGTGTGGGACATCATGAAGCAACAAAACTACGGTCGGATTGTTATGACTACGTCGTCTTCTGGTTTGTACGGTAACTTTGGGCAGGCAAACTATGGTGCTGCAAAAATGGCAGTAGTGGGCTTTATGAATACGCTGTGTATTGAAGGCCAGAAAAACAATATTAAGGTCAATTGTTTATCGCCGACTGCGCGCACCGCCATGACGGAAGAGTTAATTGAGGATAAACGTGTTTTGGAACTAATGACCGTTGAATCAGTAACCACAGCCTTACTTGCTTTAGTGGCTGAGAATGGTCCAAACCGTGCTATTTTGGGTTGCGGGGCAGGTGGTTATGCCAGAGCCGTAATCAAGGAAACTGATGGTATTTATCTTCCCCCCGATCAACAAACACCTGAGAATCTATTAGCAAGCTGGGATGCGCTTGAAGACCAAAGTAAGTCAGAAGAACTAGTCGCTGGTTGGATGCAAACTAATAAATATGTAGCCAAAGCTGCTGCGTCTTTAGGTATTAATTTAGCTAAAGGCTAAAGGGTAGGTGAAGTGCTCTGAATTTTTAGAGCGCTTTATTCAATACTGATTTTGTATTCAACAAAATACATGAACCCATTGCTTGAGTACAATCATTCAGCCCAAACCTAGCAGTGGCGACACGTATTGCCTGACTTGATATAGTCACCGCCCCCATTGACGTTAGCCTCAGAATTTAAAAATGCTGCTGAACATAATCATGTCATAAGGCACGTGGAAATGTGCATATATGGCATCAAAGATATACCTGATATCCGCAACATGAATGCAGCATTTTAGAAATAACAAGCATGCCAATCGATAATTAATAGATAGCCCAACGACACTAGTAGTAATCGTTCGCTTTGTGCAGCTGTGTGGATATTGATGATTTAATAATCAATTTATAAAAATGGCTGAATAATAACTTTCATCACTCATGCCACAGAAACCTCATCAACTCAAAGCATACCAAAAGTTCAAATTCACCATAAAACGCAATCGATATTTTTGTAAATATTTTAACGCAAATGATAATAAAATGTAAATTTTGTTAAATAATTCTTGAAAGTAGTAAATACATACTGTAAGTTCAAATTATAATATTGACACTAAAAAAACTGCTTATAGTTTTAAGTGTTCAATAAAGGTAAACAGAAATGTTAAAACTTACGTTCTTCACCAAAATAGCATACGGCGTTGGTCAAATGTCACAAGGCGTAAAAGAGACTGCGTTTCAGTCGTTTGTCGTGTTCTATTTTAGTCAGGTACTTGGCATGCCAGCGATTGTTGCTGGACTGGCAGCGCTTATTGCTTTGTTATTTGATGCCATTACCGACCCCTTAATGGGAGACATCTCAGATAATTGGCAGTCAAAGTGGGGTAGGCGTCATCCTTTCATGATTGCGGCTGTTATCCCTTTTCCAATTTCATTATATATGTTGTTTTCGCCGCCAGCCGGTCTCGACCAGCAGTCATTATTCTTTTGGCTACTGGGCTGGTCTATTGTCGTTAGAGTGATGCTTACCATGTTTAATGTTCCGCACAATGCGTTGGGAGCTGAGTTGAGCCGGGATTATGAAGAACGGACAAAAATTGTAAGTTACCGTACTTTCTTGGGATACATCGGTGGCATAACATTGTCAGTAGTCGCACTTAATTCATTTTTCAAATCTACAGAGGCTTTTCCAAATGGCATGTTAAATGCTGCAGGATATAGCAGTCTTGGTGCATTGGCTGGGATAATTGCTTTTTTTGCGATGATTATATGTATCATAGGCACCAGACATACTATTCCATTTTTGCAAAAAGCGCCGGATAATCAGAAAAAAATAGATTTTAGTAGAAGTTTCAAAGCGTTTTTTGAAGCGATTAAACTGAAGCCTTTTAAACTTATCTTCTTGGTTCAAGTGCTCACGATGATTGCCGGCGGTGCAGGTGCCACTTTTATGCTGTACCTCGGTAGCTACTTCTTTGAGTTGTCTACCGCACAAATTTCACTATTGACCTTAACAATAGTCGTCGGTCTTATTCCAGCTTCAATTATCGCACCTATATTATCGAAACGTATCGACAAAATGCCAAGCTTAGTCGCCTGCTTGCTGATAGCCACAGTCTTCAGTTTTAGTCCGATTATATTGAGGCTGACTAGTATCTTACCTGACAATGGCTCTGACTTATTAATGCCCGTTTTGTTTGCAACTTATGTCGGTGGCTACAGTTTCTTTATTGCAGCCGGGATCATTATCGGTTCTATGTTGGCAGATATTGCCGATTTACATGCATCTAACACAGGCAAGCGTCAAGAGGGACTATTTTTTGCAGCCAACTCTTTTGCCCAAAAAGCCACCTTCGGTATTGGTACCTTACTGGCAGGTATAGGCTTAGAAGTTATCGCTTTTCCGAAACAAGTAGACGTTTCCATGGTGAGCGATGAGGTTCTTTTTAACCTTGGGATTATTGCCGGTCCAGTACCCTTAGTTATCTATCTAATAGCTGCCTACATGGCGTCAAAATACGATTTAAACAAAAGCAGACATGCAGAAATAATTATAAAGCTGCAGGCTCAACAACACTAAAACATAAATAATTTAAAATACGGGGAAATATGATGGTCCTTAATACTACTAAACATAACGGTTTTAAACTCACTCCTTTAGCTTGGGCATTAATTTGTATTAGCGCAAGTTCAACGACCTTTGCCCAAGATCAAGAAGCTGATGAAATAGCAGAAGCTGCTGGCATAGAAGTAATTTCAATCACTTCTACAAAACGTGTTACTCCATTGATGGAAACCGGCCAAGCGGTCAGTGCTTTTAGTGAAGCAAGCATGGCCGAGATGAACATCGATGGTAGCCAAGATTTAGTGCAATATTCCCCCTCTTTAATTATTACTTCTAGTAGAATATCCATTCGTGGCGTTGGACGACCTACCACTGCACTGGGTTCAGATCCGGGAGTGGGGATTTATACTGATGGTGTATACAACACCGAAAACGGTATTTTTGAGTATTGTAATTTTTGTGACATTGAGCGTATCGAGGTGCTCCGAGGACCTCAAGGTACGTTATATGGTCGAAATGCCGTAGGTGGAGCCATTAATGTTATCAGTAAAGAACCGCAAAAAAACTTCGGTGGTTACCTTAATTTAGAAGTCGGCAATGACGGTTATTTAGTCACTCAAGGCCAGATAACAGGACCTCTAGGTGAGATATTTTCTGGTATCGCTACCATATCTAAAATGGAGCGTGACGCCCTACAAGAAAATCTAGCATCTGATGTTGGCGATTTGGACAATAAAGATAGAACTTATTATTCAATGACTTTAAAAGCGGATTGGACCGACAACTTCTCCAGTTCATTACGCTACATGAATTATGAGCGCAGCGAAAACCCGTCGCCAGGTTATTTGGGCGATGCTTATCCAACTGAGTTTGTAAATCTTGGAGCCGCTAATTTACCCGGTATTTACCCCGGTTCAAATGCGCTTAATCACGTGTCGGGTTACACCATACCTAATCCGGCAGTGAATGATATTAATCAAACAAACGTGGATACTTTAGGCCAACAAAATGTGGAAACAACACGCCTAACTTTTATCAGTACGCTGACAGTAGACGATTTGGAATTTAAATATACATTCGGTGACAACGAGTTTACTTATGACTCTATTGCTGACGGTGATGTTTCTAATGCGGCCTTTGGTGGTATGAACTTTTCTGAGATGTTCAGACAAATAACAACGCTTGTTGGTATCCCGGGTGGTGTTTATTTACCTAATCCGGTAACCGGCGCGCCTATTACTGTTGCCTCAGATATGACCGCTAGTGTTATTCAATCGGGTGAGTTTACATCGCATGAATTACAAGTCGTATCCAACTACGATAGTGCCGTAAACTTCATTGCTGGTGTGTACTATTTTAATAGTAAAGAGAGTCAATATAGTGATTTCGTAGAGCGCGGTTTTGGTTTAATGCAGGGAGATTTGATTGCCGCTAATTACGGTGGTTTTCCCCCCGAGTTTGGTTTACCTGCAGATAGCGGGACTTTCTTAGGTGCTCCCGGTTTTCAGCCCGGTTTATACCAGTTTTATTCTTCATTGATTGGTGCGCCATTTGAAGCTACGGCTAATGGTGATGGTGGTTTTTTGTATTACGGTCAAAATGATCTAGAAACAACCGCTACTGCTTTATATGGTCAGTTAGAATATCAAGTCAACGATGAGTTGGCCTTAACCGCTGGCCTGCGTTATTCCAACGATGAAAAAACCGGAGGAGACGATGTATTTGCTTACCTTTCGGTGCCTAAAAATCAGCATCAACTTGATGACAGTTGGAGCAAAGTAACTTGGCGTTTACAGGCAGATTGGAATGTCGATAAAGACACGTTCGTGTATGGCTACGTCTCAACCGGATATCGTTCAGGTGGCTTCAACCTCGGAGCTGCGACGGCAGCACCAGTCGATGTTGTTGCCCCTGAAGAGTTAACCGCCTTTGAAGTAGGCTATAAAAAAT
>JBLIKA010000037.1:0-28223 GCA_047637355.1 Glaciecola sp.
CCTGAGAACATGTTTACCGTTTGGAATCATTATCAAGTGAATACAAAATGGGCTTTCGGCTTAGGCTTAATTCATCAGTCTGAGCAGTATACATCGTTAACCAACACGACCGAGCTACCTAGCTTTACGCGTGTTGACGCTGCATTATATTACGACATATCAGCCAACACAAAAGTGCAGTTAAACATTGAAAATTTACTCGATGAAGACTACTACCCGTCAGCCCATAACGATAATAACATTAGTATTGGCGAACCGGTAAACGCAAGAGTAAGCGTTTCATACAAGTTTTAATAAACTCTTTATTCTAGGTCTTCAAAGCTACTGGTCATTTCTCTAATGCCCAGTAGCTTTTTTTTAAAGAATAAGCGAACCTCAGCGCTTTTAGCAGATACTGCTCGCGTTAACAGCACGTAATATGAAATAGTATAATGGCATATCCAATTGGATATAAATTACTAAGTTCCCCTTTGAACAACGTGTTTTTTAGCATACTATTCTAACAATTACCCCATCTAGAGAAACGAAACCGTGAATATTGATCGAATTGATAAAGAAATTCTACGAATTATTCAACTTGACGCTTCACTCACAACCGCAGAGGTTGCAGAACAAGTTGGATTGACAACAACACCTTGTTGGCGACGAATTCAGCGTATGCAGGACTCAGGGATCATTATAAAAAAGGTAACTCTTTTACAACCTGAAAAGCTCAATCTCGGATTGACCGTTTTTGTGAATGTCAAAGTTGCTCGGCATGACTCTAGCTGGCTCAAAAAATTTGCCACCCATACTCAAGCATTTGAAGAAGTTGTCGCCTTTTATCGACTCAGTGGTGAATATGATTATATGCTTACCGTCCTCGTTTCTGATATGCAAGGCTATGATCATTTTTATAAACGCTTTATTTCAGGTATTGAATTGCGCGAGGTTACATCCAGCTTTGCCATGGAAAAAATCAAAAACCAAACTGCTATTCCACTCAATCATCTATAGCATTTTGCCGACCCTTATCGCGACGAATGGGATAAGGGCTCAGGCTGACGACCACTCTACTGATTTTTAGGTGCTGGGCGTGGATCAAAATCAGACATTGCCATATAAGCGGTAATCATGGCCCATACTGTTTGATTCTGCTGAATATCCTCAGGCTTAATTTTGTCCAATGTATCGTTTGCAGTATGATGATAGTCGAAGTAATACGTACCATCTTGTTTTAACGCAATCACAGGTACGCCATAATTTGGCAACATAGAAACATCTGGACCACCATTTGTAGTATTGCTGCCCAGCTCAACGCCCATCGCTTTCAACGCTGCATACAAATCAGCAGGGGCATTTCTCACCGCATCAGCAAAACGTGTATCGAGTTGATATATTTGGCCGGCTCCAAAATCTGATTCTGCAGCAAAAATAATATTCTCTAATATGTCTTTATTAGAACGTACATATTGATTAGCACCCACTAATCCGATTTCTTCTGCCGCGTAAAGAACAACCCGAATAGTTCGCTTGGGTCGACCTACAGCTTCTTTCACTAATTTAGCGGCTGCTGTTACAATACCAACACCAGCGCCATCATCAAGTGCACCTGTACCTTCATCCCACGAATCCAAATGAGCTGATATTAAAATAACTTCATCCGGTTTTTCTGACCCTGTAAATTCGCCAATGACGTTGTAAGATGTTTGCCAACCCGCATCTTTTGCTTGCATATTAATATTCAGAATAATGTCTTGTTGACGGCTAAACATCGCTTCTAAATTGTCCGCATCTGCGGTTGAGATGGCGCCAGCAGGAATTTTCTCAACACTATCATCATAACGCATTACACCGGTATGAGCGAAACGAGAGTTGTCGGTACCTACAGAACGAATAATAACGGCCTGTGCGCCTTGCTTTGCAGCTTCAACCGCCCCGTTCACTCTATTTGGAACGACTTGACCATAAAAGCGACCCGCTCTGTCACGCTGCATTCTTGTGTTTAGAAAAACGATATTCCCTTCAACTGTGGCCTTGTCTGCAGCGGCAAGTGAATCGAGTGAATCAAATATAACAACCTTTGCTTCGAGTCCAGCCTCTGGCGTTGCAATAGACCCACCCAACGCCGAAATAACTAACTCCTGCGGAAAAGGTGCTACAACTTTCGCATCAGCAAAACCACGCTCCCAATTTCTAACACGGACAGGTTGCTTGTAGACCCTATCAAAACCTAATTCATTAAATTTGGCTTCTGCCCAAGCAACAGCGCGTTTATCACCCTGTGATCCTGGTATTCTTGGTCCAACTTCAACCGTAAGTGACTTCACAATATCGTAAGATAAAGCACTTTTTTGACTGCTCTCTTTTACCTTTAAAGCATATTGCAAAGCTGGCGTGCTAGCAATATTTACAATTGTATTTGTCGCAATTGGTTGCGTCTTTGCACAACTAGCTAAAAGCATGACCAACCCAAGTGAGAGAGTCGCTACTCCGATTTTCTGTCGCATTCTATTTTTACCATCTTAATGATTACAGTTAGCCATCAAAAATAAACAGGAATGTAGCCATTGTCTAGTCTATAAAAACATTTTATCTGTATCTAGCCTAAATTAAGGCGGTAGAGTGTGATACAAATAAAGTAATATAATTCACAACCGTGAATATTGATGGTAAAACAAGCATTCTATATCCGTATCAATGTTCTTTTTGCGCCTAAAATTCGAAAGGGCAAATAATAATAATAAGGAACACTATGTTTTTGATTTCAGTTGAACGCACAATCGACAAACCTATTGCAGAAGTTTTTCAGGTGTTGAGTGAGCATGCTAACTATTCGCAATTTAAAGGTGTTAATAAATCCAGTCTTATTAAAAATGGAAAGGATACTATTAATGGCCTAGGTGCCGTAAGAGAAATTCAAGCAGCGGGTGCTACCTTACATGAAGAGATTGTCGCATTTGAGCCTCCCTACCTCCTTGGGTACAAAATAATTCATTCCAAGCCGCTTCCTTATGACCATAAACTTGGCGAAGTCAGGTTAACTGAAGTTGATGGAAAAACGCATGTGCACTGGCGCTCTGAGGGTCATATTAATATTCCATTGCTGGGTAACTGGTATTTTGATAAAAAAATACAGCAAGGCGGCCAACGTGCCTTCGGTAGTATTTTAAAATTTATTAGTAATATGCCAACTATATCGGCCAAAACTGTCTAAAAGGACCATGACTTATGCCTGCTTTGCATGATTTTTTTGCTAATAAAACGGTAGTGATTACGGGTGCGGCTTCTGGCATAGGTAAAGCACTTGCCACCTTATTTGCTGATTTAGGATGCAAGGTGGCAATATGCGACATTGATGAAGGCGCATTATCTAATGTTGCTGTAAAATTACAATCAGCTCACCCTGGCATGACATTATTTAAAAGTTTCCTTGACGTTTCGAGTAAAACCGACTGGGAAATTTTTTTAGACGGTGCGTTTGGTTATTGCAAGCATATAGATATAGTGATTAATAACGCTGGAATTGAAGGCTCAGCTCAACCTGTTTGGGCCTCAGATGACGAACTCCTAAAACGTGTTATGGATGTGAATTTTTATGGCATGGTGTATGGAAGTAAAACAGCGCTTCCCTATTTGACTATGCGTCCTTGGGCAGCATTAGTGAATGTGTCTAGTATATTTGGATTGGTTGCACCTCCTAACACAGCTGACTACTGTGCTAGTAAGTTTGCTATTCGCGGCTACACTGAGTCACTGCGCGCTGAACTCGCACTTGTGCATCCTCAAGTACAGGTGCATTTGGTCCACCCAGGCGGCATTAATACCAATATCACCAGATTAGAGCAAAGCCAAAAATTTAAGGCTCGCTTTTTAACTACTCCACCCGAAGAAATTGCCCTGCATATAGCAAACTCTATAATGCATAACAAAGCACGTATTGTGTTTGGTAATCAAGCGACTAAAACGCATATCGCTTCGCGAATTTTACCTTTGAAATGGCTGACTAGATTTACTGGAAAGGAAATTGACGGACTCGGTATGGAAGGCGATTATCAAGTCGATCATAATGGCTTTAAAGCGAAAAAGTCCACCAACTAAGTGTTAATTGGTTTGTGCACTGATGTGCTATTAAACCGTATCAAAAACCTGGCAAGTCTTGTTCTCTAGTTTCTAGAATGCCTGTGCATCATAATAAATAGACAGTTGTAATTGTCTTTTTTTATATCCAAATAACATTATTGTTAGGGTTTCTTTAGTGCTTTATAAAGCATAGGGCAAGTAAGATAAAAACTGATTCTTAACCTAAATTAACGATGCAACCTGTCAATTCTATAAATCACAATGGATTTTGTTTATTTAAATAATCAAATTGATAGTATTCATCTCCTATCTTGAAATTACTGCTAATTTTGTCACATAATAGGCTAACTTTGTCATTATGAATTACCCAAATATGAATATTAACATTGTGCAAGCTATGATTAATTCGATAGATAAGCCTGCTATTTTTATCGATACTCAATATATAATATTAGCCGTAAATGATGCTTACAGATCGATTTACAACAATGAGGTTGTTATCGGCAGTAGTCGCTGTTTTGAGATATCTCATGGTCATACATCTCCTTGCGATAAACATGGCGAAGAATGTCCAATTCAAGCTTGCATTAAGACAGAACGAGCAAGTAGTGTTGTCCATATTCATAATACAAAGCTGGGAAAGACTTATTGCGACATATTGATGAAACCAATAAAAGATGTTGATGGCATAACCATTGGATTCCTTGAAATACTCGATCGTATTAACTTTGCTGCAACGGACTCGCAAGCGAATAAAATGATAGGTTCCTCCGAACCTTTCAAAAATATGCTGACTAAAATTAATCGCGCAGCTAAGTCCGAAATTGCGGTGCTATTGCACGGTGAAACGGGCACAGGCAAAGAACTCGTTGCTAAGGCCCTGCATGAATCTAGTCGTCGTGCTGAAAAGCCATTTGTAGTCATTGAATGCACAGGCTTAAATGAAAATCTGTTTGAGTCAGAATTATTTGGGCATGAAAAAGGCGCTTTTACCGGCGCAACACATACAAAAAGTGGTTTAATTGAAGTCGCCAGTGGTGGCACTGTTTTTTTCGATGAAATTGCTGATGTACCATTAAGTATGCAGGTAAAGCTACTGCGCTTACTGGAAACACAATGTTATCGAACCGTTGGAGGCTTGAAGCAACGTAAAGCGGATTTTAGGTTGATTTGTGCTAGTCACCAAAACTTACTCGAACTTGTTGAGTCAGGGCAATTTCGAAAGGATCTGTATTACCGAATTGCCGGCTTTCCAATTTCGCTGCCTTCACTTGCCGAAAGACAAGATGATATTGAAGCATTAGTATTACATTTCTTAGTTAACACAGAGATGCGTCACAAAAAATTTAGCAATGCCGCTATGAAGCGTTTATCTCAGTATGAGTTCCCTGGAAACATTAGACAGCTTAAAAATATTGTCGAACAAGCAACATTGCTGGCAGATGAGGATGTTATTGAGATCCAAGACTTACCCGAACAAATATTTGTTAAATCCACTAAGCCACAACTATTAAACGATGACATTGTTAGCCTAGATGAAGCTGAGGAAAGATACTTGAAGCAAGTATGTGAAACGCAAAAAATGCCAATTGACGAACTAGCAGACAAGCTTGAGGTAAGCACGAGAACCCTATACCGAAAACTCCAAAAATTTGGACTAAAATACGAATAAACGGGCTTGCCATAAGCAAAAACCAGCCAACAAAGTACCTGGGTAAATGTGTTTACCTAGGCAGCTTCGAATAATTATTCTCTAATAGCTAATTCTTTTTCAGTTTTAAACCCAAACACTTTGCGTAAAACTAGAGTGGCCGGACAAAAACCAGTAAAGCTTTGTTGAAACAAATTCGCACCCACAAAAACCGTAAACCAGACAAAATTTGGGTGCACCCAAACAGTCAATGCAACCGACACTAACACCATAAAGCCTGCAAATGCAGTTAACGCTCTTTCTGCTGACATAACGCCTCCTAAATAAAGCTTATTTAATAATAGTATTTGAACCGCACGAATGCGTTGCTTGCGTCTTCAAATTGATTGAAGAAGCTAAACCGTTCTTTGCCATAAAACCCATTGAATCCGCCGGATAACTGCCACTGATCAACAGGACTATAATCCGCGCTTAGTTTTAAATAACCATCTTCATCACTAGTGGAATAAAAGTTAAACACGTTTAACGTCAGTGTTTGTTGCATTGCCCTGTACATAAGACGTTGAGTAAATAAAACTCGACTTCGATTCGGATCGAACTGCGGCGCCAGTGAATTTGCTTTTAGCGCATCAAAATCGCTTATTTGCTCTACATATAATTGCGCACTACCAGTGAGGTTTTTCACTAACTCCTGTTCATAACCTATCAACCAGCGGCTTTGACTATTAGGCACTAAAGGATTGCTGCCTTGCTCGTCACCCCTTGAATCATAGTATGCCATTTCGACATTTAATAACCCATCGGCAAAGGGCGTGATCGCGCTAGCACCATATACTCGCAACTTAGAGAAATAGGGGTCGCCAAATTCAGTAAAACTAGCAGGCGATTTATGCGCGCCTATATAAGCATAGCTAGCATATTCGGTTGAACCTATCGTTTTATAAATCCGCATTGCATATTCTGGCGAACTGGGTTTGTTAGGTGATGTCACATCAAAACCAGGTGCTACATTGGCTCCTGCGAAGGGAGAGAAAAACGAAAAGTAGTCACCATTGATATAATTGTCTGGGGTAAACTTTGGTGTGATGACAACGTCTACATTAGCCCAATCGAAAAAACCCGATACTTTTGCTGATAAAGAGGGCGCCTTTAAATAGTCATCATCTCTTCCGGCAAAAAATGACTGAAAGTCTTTCGGAAATAAGTCATTCAAAAATACGTAATCACCCGTACCCCAAGTAAGTATCTGTTGGCCAACTTTGACATCAAGTTTCTTACCCCAGTCACCCAGCTCAACTATCGCGTTTACGCTTCCCTGCCAAGCGAACTCCCTGATTTGGAGTTTCGTTTGGTCAAGCACACCGTCATAATAAACGTCGGCTGTAAATTTAATTCGAGAAGCGTCAAAGTCTTTGTTCCATTGCAACTGAGCTCTTAAGTCAACCAATGTTTTGTCAGTATTAATGACCGGATCGGATGACAAGCGAGTACCTAATGCGAGTTCTACAAAGCCAGAAAAGCGATGAGAGGCTGATGCTTCTTCATCTCCCCACTCTTCCATATCCCACTGGTCTTCTTGAGCTAACACAGAGCCCGACAGTCCTAAACAAAAGGCCAGTGTGGATATACCAAATTTCATATTAGTTTAACCATTCACGCGGTGGATTTCGTAAGCTACGCTCACTAAACACATCATCGCCTAAGCCAAGGTCAAAACTAATATTACGAAACTCCATTAAGGTATAAGCACCACTTTCAAGATCACTTACTTTTGAGCGAACAACCGTTGGAAAACCTTGTATCTCTTCAATTTTTATGGCTTCTACTCGACGGTAATTAGTATTGTCAGCTTTAAAAAAATCTATCAACACCGGTAGGTTTGTTTTTTTATCAATAGTCACAACGTAGTATGCAAACTCAACAGTATCAGGTGCTTTAGGAGTGGCTTTTAACAAATACGCTGCAGCCGTTTGTTCTTGTAACTCAAAATTATCCTCTGAAATAGCGCGGCCTGAAACGTCTTCATAAAAGAAGTGTGAACCTACAAAAGACGTGCGTTTGTCACCCGCAGAAATACGTTTAACTAAATCAAGTGCCGGTAAGTATAACCAACGGTCGTCTTCAACATTTAAATCAACGTGCTTTTCGACTCTAAATACCGTGTCTTTAACATCAGCGGGTCTTGAGAAAAACACCATCATTTGTTGATCGCCATTATCTTGGATATCTCGACGCAAAATGGTGAATTGACGCATTTGCTTTCTGTCTTGCGCATCAACAATCATCATTCGTGCGTCAGAGCGTCCATCTTTACCACTATAATAAGCGGCTTTTTCAGCATTCTTTACAATGCTTGATACGTCAACCGAACTCAAGTCTGCACTCAAAGCACGCAATGGCAATAATAATAGCGGTACAGTCATCAACGTTGCTGTTATTAAGAGACGTAAATTCAATCTAGGCACGTTCAATTTTTTCGTCAACATCATCTTTTTCCTTATTTATTTAAAGACAATACGTTTGCCCATGGTCATCACCGCTGGCAAAATTAATAACGTCACCAAGGCGGAAATCGCCATAATGCTTGCCAAAAAGATCCCGACTGTTATGTAAGGAACTAACGGTGCAAACAGCAGTGGCGTGAAGCCAAGCGCTATAACCAGCGCATTGCGCGTAATTGCAGTTGCCGGTTCGTCGAACATCAAGTCAAAGGTTTGTTTAATATCATTAGTTTGTTTAAATACTTCACGTGCTCTTTCTAAGAAGTGAATGGCAAAGTCTACCGACAAACCCAACGTCAGTGCAGACAGCACTGCTATTGGCATATCGTAGTCTTTACCAATAATACCAATTAGACCGTAAATAAACGTGATTGTGATTGTTAGCGGTAGCATAGCTAATGCGCCAAATACCAATGAGCGAAACAGGATTACCATCATGATGAACACAATGACAAACGCACTGATGAGGCTGTCAAGCATACCTGCAACCATGTTGTCCTGCCAAACAACGTTCAAATATGCTTTGCCCGCCCAATCTAATTGAATATTTTGGGGTAGTGGTTGTTTTTGAATAAACTCGTCAACCAAAGCAATAACCTGACTCATATCCTGATTGTCACCCGAGGTCATTTGCAGCCAAATCAACGTTTGTTGATAGTCTGGCGTTACAAAATGCCATAGATCATTGGGACGATGCGATGACTGATACTGCAGGAGAGTTTGCGCAACCGCCTGAGGGGAATTAGGCAACTGATAATCCTTTTGCTCACCTGATCTTAATTCACGATTAACTACTTTAGTGACATCGGCAAGTGAATTCGATTTCCCCACTAATCCGGACTCTTTTAAGTGATTTTGTAGTGATTCGACATACGCAAGTAACTGCTCAGACTGGAAGGCCTTCGATTGACTTAAGGCTGACTCAGCGATCTCTAATGTCGTATTGAGATAGGTAGCCTCGGTTTCAGATACGTCTGAAAATAACTTGTCATCAATATTGATTAATAATTGTTGATACTGTTCACTCATAGGTTGCCCAGACAATTGAGTAACCTGCTCAACTGCCCATTGGTTTAAGCTAACCGGTTTTCCCTTAGCAAGCAAATCGTCAAGCGACAACAATGAGCTGCTTGAACTGAGAACGATATACGCGTCGTAAGTTCCAGCAAAATTTTCATTTAGTACTTTGTCTGCCACACGAATTTCATGGTCTTTTTTGAACCAACGAACGGGGTTATCGTTAATTTCAATTTGCGTTATCCCCCATGCCGAAATAGCGAATAACACTGTAAAACCAGACACTAACGAGGCTTTAAATTTGAGAGCAAAACCACCTAGAAATTTAGCCATTTTAGCGATCCGACTACCACCTTGCTTAGAATGCATAACTAATTGTAACTTCTCTAATGACGCATTGTTCATTCTGGATAAGTAGGAAGGCATAAAGGTGATAGTAATTAAAAACGCCAGCAATATTCCTGTTCCAACAAACCCCCCAAATATTTGTACCGGCGGTATTGGAGTTAGCATGAGTGAATAGAAACCAATGGATGACGTAATTGAGGTATATAGCATTGGCGTGAATAAATGCCCAACAACCTCTTCAATTGTCTCGTTAAGATCTGCCCCTGGTTTGTGACGGTCACTAAATTCAGAAAGAATATGCACTGAATCGACGACAGCAATAGGCATCAAGAAAATTGCAATCATCGAAGACATGATATGCACGGTATATCCCATGCCTATTAGCGCACCCATCGTAATCATCACAGTTGCCATTGCGACAACCATAGGCGCGATAATCAGCGGAATATTTCTAAAAAAGAAAAACAGCAGTATAAAGATGGTCAGTCCTGCTAATGGCGCAGAAATTCCCATTTGAATAAACATCTCAACACCAAACTGATCTTCAGCGACAGGTAAACCGGTGATGTACCAGTCGGCACTACCGTTTAATTGGCTGATATTAGCTCTAATTTGCTCCGCAATTTTAAAACTTTCATTTTTGTCTTTAATAGGTACATAAATGGCAGCCGCTTTACCATTCTGCGAAACCAACGTGTCCTGCAGTAATGGCAGTCTGGCTAGATAGTTTCTAATTTTTGCACTTTCATCAAGAGTAGTTGGTGGCTTGTCCATCATCCATTCGAAACGGATAGTCCCGGACTCAGATTGAGTAATATTGTCGACAGTTGAAATAGACATTAGATCAGCTGCAATTACACCTTCGATTGACAGTATTGACTTGGTTATGTCATATATGTCAGTCAGTGAATCGGGTGTAAACACGCCCTCTTCGGTGCTAGTATCAACCACACCAACGACGATCGAATCATGCATCGAAAATCGCGTTTTTACTTCGTTGTGAAACAACCTTGCTGGGTGCTCCGCATCCAGCATGTTCTCAGGATCAGTATCAATTTTTATGCGCGGCATTTGCGCAGTAAAAAACAACGCCAAAAACACTAATATAGCGTAAACAATTTTCGGTTTTTGCGTACAGAAATGGACTAAATTTTTAGCGATATTTTTCATTTTTTATTCAGTTTTTGCGAATATCTTTTGATAAGATAGCAAAATACACGCCAAAATATCTTAAAAGTAAAATCTAACTTATTAAGGTGGTGTTTTATATAGGCGTTTATGCGGTTTTAGTCACTAACCCGGGACTCGCCCGCGAATGACCCATATAGACAACCTTATTATAGACTAATTAGCGCAAACTAATGCAATCATCTCACCGTATGGTGAAATAGCCGTTTCAGTAATGCCCGACTGGCAAAACGCAGATTCAAAGCTCATTGGGCTCCACTCCCCCTCTGCTTGCAGGTGCTCACCTTTAGCTATGATCTGGCGCTGGTATAGATTACTACCATCACTAGCGATAATATGTCCTGTTGCACTTACTGAGAAATACTCAGTCCCTTGCGGCAATGCCCCAACAATAATCGTTCTTTTACTTTTAATGTTAAAAGCTTGCAACTGATCACCCTGATGATTTTCAATATAGAGATACCAAGTAGAATTTTCAAATTGATGAGCGTTTATCGAAGTATGAACTTCGTCTCCATTTTGCATTAAATATGTGCTTGGATTTCGGTTGACATTTACAGCTCGTAACTCACTATTATCACTATCTTTTTGTCTTACCACCAACCAACCGAAATCCTCTGGTAATTGAACCGGCGCAAGTTCATTTGCATTTGAGTGCGCAATACTACCCATCTTATTTTTAGATAAGTCCCACACGAACACGTCTGTTTGCTTTTTATTCGACGTATTCAAAGTCTGCGTGAAATAAAGATGACTCCTATCAAAAAAATAAGGGTCCCCTGCCGTTGCAGAATCAATTGATATTTGACTCAGTTCGGTAATAGGTTGCTTTCCCCTTAAATCTAATTTACCTAAAAATAGGGTATGGCTTTGCACTGCAAAGGCATTCAGTGATGTCAAACTCATGGCACTGCACATAAATACCACTCTAAACGCGATTTTCATTATAAACTCCTCCTAATATTCCAACTCTTTAAACAATGCTTCAAATAAGAGATGTTTTTTTATATCAAATGGGCGCTGAATTAAACGCGCCACATCGCGCGCCGAAATAAGACCTCCTATTTGATGACTGTCACGGTCAATGACTAAACAATGTTATTGATGATTATTCCTCTGCGTTTCCAACACATCGTTCACCGAGGCATTAACAAGATCTTTATAATTAAAGAATTTCAAACTCTCTCTTGAATGCATAAAGTCACTAACGACGAGTTCGTCGCGACGAGCACATTTATTTACTTTTTTGAGAACGTTTTCTTCCGATAAATCATGCAAACTAACATTCGCTCCAATGACTCTGGGTAAATTATAGCGAAAATCCGTAACAATGCTGAGCGCTCTTTTGTTCTTTGGAATCGACAAATTTTCGTCTGGCCAAACCAACTCGTCAATAGATTCAGTGTTATACAATGTTAAGCTTTTCATACGAGGCTGTCCTTTTTATTACCAATTAGATGCAAAAAGACGAATTGACCATTTAAAACATCGTAAAGTATCAATTAATTTTGAAACAAAAATTTTACTGATAATGGTAAGGAGGGGCTCTGATAGTTATTAACGCAACGCTGTGTAATTCAATTAATGCGTTAGCTAAAGTAGTACTTAGATTCACAGAATGGGGGATATATTGAGAATAAAGTGATGTTGCAACATCTAGTTCAATGTCGTTACCGTCTTGATTACAGGCTGTTTCAGAATCGGTATTGCAAGTAGTAACTGACGTATTTTTGTCATGTTGCACAAATCCGCTGTTAGCAAAAGCGACGTTTGCAATAAATATCAACACTAAAATCAGAAATGTCTTTGACATTGGTTTTTTCCAGTTAAGCCATAATCTAATGTTAATGGTCATTTTATAATTATTCAAGAGCACACATAAGAATAATCATGACGCCCATCACTTTTATGTCGAGTTTGCAGCAAGCTATTAGAGCATTGATATTGCAACTAAACACATTCATTCGATATATAAAATCTATCTGCGAGAAAGCAAAGCGAAAAAATAGTTTGACATCAAGATAAATTTAAACTATCTTGATATCAAGGTAAAGACATTATGCAATAAGTAACTTAAAAATAGTGCACAACTTATTGCTTGGATTAAGGGAGCCGTATATTATTATGTTCAATTCAAAAGCATTTAAAAAATTTTTCAAACGAAAGTATCCATATTCTCCCGTCGCTATTCTGGGAAGGAAAACAGTTGAGCGAATACTTGGTGCAGATATTGTAAAGCTAAAAAAACTTGAAGAAAAACAAAAGAAAGAGCGCGACGAAAAATCCGCAAAAAAAGGAACGTGATTGCTTTAGCCAAGCTCATTTCCGGCCTTGTAAGAGTTTGTAGATTGGCATTTTATCTTGACGTAAAGATAGTTTATCCGTATGTTCAATTTATAAGATTATAAAAAGATAGTATGAGCATGGATCCAGTCCAGAAAAAAGTTCAACAATGGTCAAAACAACTGCCTAACTTGAACACGAAACCCATGGCTCTCATTGCGCGATTGCAGCAAACAACGAAAGAAATGAACGGCGAATTGTGTGCTCACTTTGAGCACTATAAATTAACAGATGCTAGCTTTGACGTTTTAGCAGCATTACTTCGCGCTGGCCCCCCCCACTCGCTATCGCCAAGTGAATTGCTAGAGCAGATGCACATTACATCTGGCACCCTGACAACCAGAATTGATAAGTTAGAGAAAAGAGGCTTAGTCAAAAGAAAAACTAAAAAGAACGACAAACGCAGTGTCAATGTTGGCCTTACGAATAAAGGATTGAAATTGATTGATGAGGTCATTGTTGAGCATGTAAAGAATCAAGAAAAAATCGTTTCCGTTTTTGATGCAGAAGAACAACTGATTTTTATCTCTCTGTTACAAAAATACCTCGCTCATAACGTAAACAAAAAGAAACAATAAGCAATTACCTTTTTTTTTAGTTTTTACTGATTTTTATTAGTGTTATTAATCATTTATACCTACACTCTATCTCATACAACTTATACTCATCGATTATGCAAATTAAGTACTTTTCCACAGTAATTATTCTCTCCGCATTTTGGTTATTACTAACAAAAGGTGAACTTGCCTCACTTATCGTTGGTTTCTTTTTTGTTGCACTTGCTGTTTTTGCATCTTATCGGCTGGCGCATGGAACAGAGATGACAAGAGCATCACCTCAAATAAAAATACGAGAATTACCAAAATTTGTTTTATTTTTTTTAATTAATTCAATGAAAGGAGGTTTAACGACGGCGAAAATAGCGTTCTCTCCAATAGAATCCATAATACCTGATTTAGTCCACTACCCTATTATGCATCTCAAAAAGGGGGCTTCAACACATCTGTTTATGAACTTAATTAGTCTTTTGCCGGGATCCGTCAGCGTCATTCGCGAGCCTTCCGGCGTTTTAGTGCACGTGCTAAACACAGGCGTTGACACAATTTCAGAACTGCGAAAATGCGAGGAGGCTGTTTGCAGCTTGTTTGGTATAAATAGTTCAACTGAGAAAACAAATTAGAGGTCAATCTATGAATATTTTATACGTTTGCGTGATTACTGTTTTGTTACTTTGTTTAGTCGGTGGTTTTATCAGGGTTTTGCTTGGTCCAGATAATTCTAATCGAATGCTTGCATCTCAATTATTCGGCACCATCGGAGTCACCATAGTGGTTGTATTGGCTTTTTTGCAAGATAACGAAGTGTTGGTAAACGTTGCTTTGATAATTACACTGTTGGCATCAATTACTGTAATCGCTTTTCTCAAGCTGGCAGAACAATCGGACTCTGTTTCTGACGACGCAGAGAGAATGTAATATGCTACTCAATGCTTTTACAATAATTATGCTATTACTTGGTTGTTTCTTTTTTGTCGCGGGGACGGTCGGATTGATCAGATTTCCTGACGTTTTTTGTCGATTGCATGCGCTGACAAAATCGGACAACTTAGGACTTGGTTTGATTGTCATTGGTCTTTTACCACAAACAAATACCTTATCGATGGCTATTAAACTGGTATTAGTGTGGCTATTGCTCCTAATTACTAGCGCTGCAAGCTGTCACTTAATAGCGCGAAACGAATACAAAAAACAAATGCAAATAACGTCTTTAGAAATCAAGCCACAGGAAAACAACAATGACCGGTAACCTGTGGATCGATATATTGCTATGTTTATGTGTACTTTTCATTGCGGCTTCTATTTTTTTAGTTAAAAACACATTCAGTGCTATTGTCCTATTTATCAGTTTAGGACTGGTGGTTACCTTTTGCTGGATAAGACTGAATGCTATTGATGTTGCAATTGCAGAAGCCGCTATAGGATCAGGTTTAACCGGTGCAATGCTTGTCGCTGCTTGGCGTAAGCTTTCCTCTGACAATAGCAAGAATCAACATCGTAAAGACAAGGAAAAGTCTGAATAATGCAAACCTATTGGCTAGTCAATCAACGCGCAATCAATATACTAATAATTGGCTTAGTGAGTGTTCTCACGGTGCTACTTATTGTCGCATTTATTGAGCAACCAGTTCACGATAATGCACTTAGAACTCTCGCACTAGACAACCTAGAAAAAACGGGGGTTTCTAACCCTGTAACTGCTGTTTTATTGAATTACCGCGCCTACGATACTTATATGGAATTCGCCGTGTTTTTATGTGTCGCGGTGGCGGTGGTTCCTTATGTCCTAGATGTGCAAGTATCTGCTCAGAAGCCGTCGTCTGAATCACAAGTATTATCAATAGCAAAAGTCTTCGTTCCATTATCAATAATAATGGGAGGCTATTTACTGTGGATTGGATCAAGCCAACCAGGAGGAGCCTTTCAAGCGTCATCTCTATTGGCAGGTTGTTTAGTTCTATTGTCATTGGCTAATGTAAAGACCATTGATTTTTCTAAAGTGCGTATTCGCTTACTCTTAAGCTCCGGCTTATTAGCTTTTGTTGCCGTTATCATACTTTCGTTTTTTCAAACCCGAGGATTTATCATACTGCAGCCCACTTTCGCTGGCGCATTAATTTTATTTGTTGAGTTTTTTGCGACATTTGCCATTAGTGTGACATTGTTTTTGTGTTTTGAATCCATTCACAAAGGGCATCTATGATCATGCTAACTCAATCAATACTCTTCAGTATTTGTGCTGCTATATTACTTGCAATCGGTTTAATGGGGTTTTTACTAACAAGTGATTTCCTGCGAAAATTGTTAGCGTTGAATGTTATTGGCATGGCTATATTTATGGTCTTAATTGCAGCGGCAAGTGCTGACCCTAATGCAATTGATCCAATACCACATGCGATGGTACTAACCGGGATTGTAGTGGCTGCGGCTGGCACTGCACTTGGGTTAAACTTAGCCTCAAAAATAGCAAGATTTGCTCGTAGCATCCAAAATGAAAACTCAACACAACAGAACAAAACAGTTGGTTCTGAGAAAGTCAGATCTGAAAAACACACGCCTGACGGAAAGGGTAAGTAATGCCGCCAACATTCTACGTTATTAGTACCCCATTATTGCTGGTATTACCTTTATTCACCGCAATTTTATGTTTTGTCGTGCCATCAATTAGTATCAAACGTTATATTAGTATTTTCGTTGCTGTTATTTTAGTTATTATTTGTATTTTACAAGCAAGTTATGTTCTTGACAGTGCCGAGCCATTGCACGTTATTGTAGGAGGATGGGAGCCTCCACTGGGCATCAAACTTGTAGTTAATGGGTTTGGAAGCATTATGTTACTCATGACGTCTATTATTGGCCTAGCAATCACATTTTATAGCATTCATTATTTTGAAAGTAATGACAAAGAGTCGCGTTTTTGGCCACTTTGGTGGTTTCTGATTACTGGATTACTGGGTGTTTTTGTTTCATCGGATATTTTTAACACTTATATAATGCTAGAACTATTAGGCTTAGCATCGGTAAGTTTGATCGCTATTCAAGGAACCCAAAAAGCACTGCAAGCTTCCTATCAATATCTTTTAGTTGGACTACTGGGCTCGTTACTTTATTTACTAGGTGTTGCTATTATTTACAGGACCTATGGCGTCTTGGATAATGAGTTACTTGCCGAATTAGCACAAAATAATTTAAGTACTAAATTAGCTCTAGCCTTCATTACATTGGGAATGATGATGAAATGTGCCTTATTTCCCTTACATTTTTGGCTACCCGAAGCTCATTCGAATGCATCGGCACCAGTGAGCGCGATGTTATCCGCTCTTGTTATTAAAGCCGCCTTTTTTATATTATTCACATTTTGGTTTGAAATACTTACACCAGTGGTCACCATGTCTGCAGTAACATTAATGGGTTTCTTGGGTGCTTGCGCTGTCATTTACGGTTCTTATCGCGCGTTTACTGCACCTCGGCTGAAGTTACTAGTTGCCTACTCGACAGTAGCTCAAATTGGTTACCTATTTTTAGCTTTTCCGCTAATGATTGATACTCCAGAACTAGCCAGAACCGCTATTATTTATTTTATTGTGGCTCATGGCTGCGCAAAAGCAGCCATGTTTTTATCTGCGGGATCTATTCAAAAAGCAGCCGGACATGATCGTTTGGCTGAACTGAAAGGCATTGTTATACATTTACCAGTCAGTATTTTCATTTTTGCTGTAGCAAGCGCAAGCTTAATCGGTTTACCACCTAGCGGTGGTTTTATTGCAAAATGGTTACTACTAAAAAACGCAGTTCAATCGGGTCAATGGTGGTGGGTGGTTACTTTATTTATTGGCGGGCTGCTCGCATCAGCTTACTTATTTAGAGTACTCAACTTAACATTTACCTCTGTAGACCAAGCACCTATTTTATCCGGCACATATAGTGAGAAGAAATTACTAGGGGCTGCTGTCTTAGCAATTATCACTATCCTAATTGGACTCAATGCCATATGGTTAACGAGCATGATCGGGAGCAGTGCGTGATGAATATGATGTTATGCGAGCCTCAACTATTCATAGCACTGGAAATATTAATAGCGATAAGGAGCGACTATGCTTAACGCTTGGCTCCCCCTTATAATTCTTATTGTCGCTTTTACAACAGGCATGTTGATGCTGTTGATTAAGGAAAAAAGCGAAAACTTAAGAACGACGGTTAATTTAAGTAGTGCCGCCATTAATATCGTTCTCATATTTATTATGCTTAATGGCGTAGCTCAAGGTGAGGTTTTTGAAACTCGATTACCGTTACTGCCGGATATCAATTTAGTATTCAAAGCAGATGCTCTATCTCTGATGTTTGTGAGCTTGTCAGGAGTACTTTGGTTTTTTACGACCATTTATGCAGTGGGATATTTTAGACAGGGTAAAAATCGAAGTCGCTTCTTTGGCTTTTTTAGCTTGTGTGTATTTTCTACACTCGGGATAGCATTAGCGGGTAACTTAATTACTTTTCTGATTTTTTATGAGCTACTTACACTGGCTACGTATCCACTAATTGTCCACAAAGGTAACGAGGCATCCTTGCGCTCGGGTAAAATATATTTGCGTTACACCATGATAGGCGGAGCTATGTTAATGGTGGGCGTCGTTTGGTTGAAATCAATTGCAGGAGCATTGGATTTCTCAGCAAACGGAACATTATTAAATACCGCCGTGATAGACGAATTTACACTTAGTGCTATATTTATTTTATTATTAATCGGATTAGGTGTAAAAGCTGCTCTTTTTCCACTGCATGGTTGGTTGCCAAGAGCAATGGCTGCGCCAGCCCCAGTCAGTTCACTTTTACACGCTGTTGCCGTAGTCAAAGCAGGTGCTTTTGGTATTATTCGAGTCATTTACGACGTATATGGTATTGAATTATCGAGCACATTAGGTCTATTGCAGGTGTTAGTTGTGCTTGCCAGTTTTACCATTTTATATGGATCCATTAGAGCTGTTTTTCAGGATGATATAAAAAAGCGACTTGCGTATTCTACAGTGAGCCAGGTGTCATATATTACCTTGGGTATAGCACTCGCAGGGCCTATGGCTGCCATAGGTGCAGTCGCCCACTTAGCGCACCAAGGTGTGATGAAAATTACCATGTTCTTTTGCGCTGGAAACCTGGCAGAATCTCAACATATATACAAAGTCAGTCAACTCAACGGTATTGCCAAAAAAATGCCCATTACCATGACTGCATTCACTATTGCTATCTTTGGCATGATTGGTATCCCGCCTATTGCCGGTTTTGTATCAAAATGGTTTCTTGGAGCGGGTGCCATTGAAGCTGGATATCCATGGGTTATAGTATTTTTGGCAGGAAGTAGTTTGCTCAATGCCATCTACTTTCTACCTATCATATATCGTGCTTGGTTTTTACCATTACCCGAGATAAATGAGTATGAGGAGCATTCAAAAACTAGAAAGTTAGAAGCCAATTGGATGATGCTTTTTCCACCTGTCGTCACTATCGCTTTTTCAGTTTTAGCAGGGCTGTTTGCGCAACATAATTTTAGCCCCTTAAGTTGGTCTAAACTCATAGTCGACGAAAATCGAATTGGACAGCTACCCGCAAAAATGTCAGTTTTATTCGATACTGCACTAATGCAAGCTTCTAATTTATTGGGACTTGTTATTCTCCTTCCATTTGCGGTCGCATTGCTTATTTGGTGTTTTAGAAAAGTAGAAAAATTATATTTATTGCTGCCTGTATGTGCCATTTTTGCGATTTATGTTGGTGTTCAGCCATCCATATTATTTCAGTCCTACCCTAATCTATTTTTTGGTAGCGAGCTTATCCTTGATGCCACAAGTCGAAGCTTTTTGTTGCTATCGGGTGTGCTGTGGTTACTCGCCAGCACTTACAGTTTGTTTTATCCAAACCTTGGAGATAATAAACCACAATTTTTTACTTTATTTGCTGTGGCCATGGGAAGCAGTTTTGGCTTGGTACTTAGCGCCGATATGTTTGGTTTTATTACCTTCTTTACTTTTATGAGTTTAGCTTCTTACGTACTCATCATTCAAGGTGGCCTTGCGCCTGCTCGCAAAGCAGCCAATGTGTATATTAAATGGGTAATTATTGGCGAAGTGGCCATCTTTAGTGCCTTTTGTATAATCAATTACCTGAGTTTCAATCCGAGTTTCGATAACAACACTCTATTGCAGTTTATGGCAATTATGCTAGTCGTTGGCTTTGGTATAAAAATTGGCTTATTCGGATTTCATTCTTGGCTACCTTTGGCTCACCCTGTTGCTGTCGTCCCCGCGAGTGCATTGCTAAGTGGCTTTATGGTAAAAGCTGGAATAATTGGTTGGATGAAGTTCTTCCCATTTGAACTTAATAACGTTAGTTTTTACGAAGTTGGTTTAGTCACTGTTTTATTGGGCATAACAGGCACCTTTTATGCTGCAATCAAAGGAATATTGCAAAAAGATCCTAAGGCTGTTTTGGCATATTCAACAATTAGTCAAATGGGGATATTGTCAGCTTGCTTTGGCGTAGTTTTAATAAAGCCTGAATTGAAGACCGTGATGTTACCCGTGATTGTGTTTTATTCTATTCACCATGGTTTGGCTAAATCAGCTCTGTTTTTGTCAGTGGGTATTAGTGGTTTACTTAATCCCGCAATTAAAGCAAATAAAGCACTGGTCTTTATTTGTTACTCAGTAATGATTGTGCCGGCAATTGCTCTGATAGGAGCGCCGTTAATGAGCGGTTTTTTTGCAAAAAGTGCACTTAAAGTGCTGCTAGTTGATTTCCCGGAGCTTAAAATGGCAATCTCAGTTAGTGCAATCTTTACCGGGCTACTCATGTGTCGTTTTATTCATATGATCCGTTACAAGGCTCATCACATTGCATTGGATAATACGCAGGGCGTTACTGAAATATCAACAACCAACCATTATCTTCCCTTGGTATTATTGTGTGTTATCAATACCTTGTTAGTGCTGCTGGTTCCTCTGTACTTACTCAGTATGGGTGCTACATTGAGCATTTACTTAACCGCGACAAATGTATTAAATGGCTCTTATCCTGTCATTATTTGTTTAGTTATATATTTTGTACTCAATAAGTGGCTTTTACGTCGCCTGATTGAAATTAACAAGTACCTTTCTGATGCCTTGAACTTGCAGTTTGAAAAGATCAAACAATTTACGCAAATCACAGTTAAGAATTTAAGCACTTTAATTCACCCCGCAGTTCCTCAGAGCGATCATTGTGAGCAAGGGGATAACATATTCCAAAACCATTGGTTAAATGCGAAAGAATATGGAACTAAAAGCATGAATTCACCGTCTATAGCATTGTTACTGATGGTTATTTGCTTATTGTTAGTGGTTTCATTTTTTAACTAATGACTCCGGCTAATAGTAGTAAATCTCGTTGGTATTGTCGTACAAAAGCACAATGAAGCAGTTAATTAACATTGTAGCCCTGTTGGTTTATTTGATTATTCTATACATCTAAAGGTGCAATAAATATGTTTGATAATATTTTAGTTTATATCGATCACAACCTAGCTTACTCCAGTTTATTGGCCTGCGTATTGAACGTAGCTAAAACGCATAGAGCAAAAGTCACTTTAATGGGAACTGTGCCCTCGTTGGACAACAAGGTCGAATACTCTCTTTCAGAGGACATTGTTAAAGAAATTTATGACGATCAATATACCAAAGTGCAAGTTGCATTGGATAACTTTACAGCACAATTAGAACTCGCCCATATCGAATCAGATACGTTGATTAGCGTGGGGACTCCGTTTATTGAAATTTGTAGGCAAGTTCAACAAAACGATCAAAACCTGGTTATGCTTTTGGCTGACAAACACCAATCTGGACTATCAAAAGTCTTTTTTGGTTCAACCCAAATGCACCTACTAAGAAAGTGCCCTACAGCTGTTTGGATTGTAAAATCAAACTCTATGCCAGTTGCACAACACATTCTAGCTCCCATCGATGTCGGGTTTGTCAGTCCAGAAGAGTCTGACATTAATACTGCCATTGTAGAGACCGCTAGAGTAATGGCGCAGAAAGGCAATATGACGGTTGAATTTATGCATGTTTGGACACTTTTTGGTGAAAGCTATTTTAGTGGTCGAGGGGGGTTGTCAAAGCTCGAAATTAAAAAACTCCGTAAAAAACGAAAAGTTGAATTGGGTAAAAAACTACGTAAGCTCGTGCGCAAAGCCGAATGGGTTGATTTGGATGTAGCACTTTCATTACCAAGAAATGAAGCTGCGGCGAGTCAAATAGTGAAGTCAGTAAAAAAGAACAATATTGACCTACTCATTATGGGTACATTGTGCCGCACAGGTATTGAGGGATTTTTCATTGGCAACACAGCTGAAAAAATCCTAAATGAAGTGTCTTGCTCCGTACTAGCACTCAAGCCCCAAGGCTTTAAGTCGCCTGTCTCCTAGCTTTGTAAAAGCAGTATAGGTCGCAAAAGTTACTTATGCTGCTAATAGCAAACAGTCTTATTTGTATCTAATTTTACGGTTAATTAAGTTCAAGCCTATACTGTCTGCAACTTGCCAAAATACATACCGATGAGTTTTGCTGCGTTTTCTTGCATAGAGAACGCATCAGGATCTTCCAAATACTCAACCGCAATGCCACGTAAATAAGCACTAATACCAATGGTTAATAACATAGAATCAGTATTTTCTGGAAGCACGCCTTGTTTAATTGCCTTGTCAAAGTAACGCGACAATGTGACATGTTTTTGTTTCTTCTTTACATTATAACGGTCTTTGCTTTGCGCAAACTCATCGGAGTAATCGCAGCGCAGTAAAAATAAAGTCGCAATTTTTTTCTTCGTTTCATTTTCCTCTAAATCAATAAGTAGTTTCGTGCATACTTCCTGCAACTGCACTATAGCATTAGGGCTAACCGCTTCGAGACCATCAGTAATCATCTGTATAAATGGCAAATGTAATTGGTCATGTAATGCTTCGAAAATATCTTGTTTACTAGAAAAATGCCAATAAACAGCGCCTCTTGTCACATTAGCCGCTTGCGCAATTTTTTGTAACGACGTTTTGGCCACACCATGTTCACTGAATAATCTGACAGCGGCATCTAAAATTGATTGCTTTGTATTGTCCGCCTCTTTCTTCGTTTTTCTCATGACTATTAACTCCTCCACAAATATGGATGACAACAAACTGTCTGTTTTTGTTTGTATCGTTTCTTGCTTGATAAATTGACAACATACATTCATGTATGTATATTAAGATAGTGAATTATGGCGTGTTTGTCTAGCCTAATCATCTTTTCTCTTCAAGGTTTATATATGAATACATTTAGAATTTGTTTGATGATGGGGTTTCTATCAGCCGCCATTTATGGCTGTTCCGATGCCAAAAATGACCGACAAGGTCAGGCTCAGCAGCCAGCACCTGCCGTTTCTACTCTGATACTCGAGAAGCAAAGCGTGGACATCTCGATGGATTTACCCGGCCGTGTTACGCCCTTTAAGCAATCTCAAGTTCGTCCACAAGTGGATGGCGTTATCATTAAACGATTCTTTGAAGAAGGTGCACAAGTTAAGCAAGGTCAGCAGCTTTATCAAATTGACGACGCTCGCTATAGTGCGCAACTAAATAGTGCCCATGCTGATGTAAAAAGCGCGCTAGCAAACCAAAGAACTATGCAAGCTAAAGCCGCTAGGTATAGAGACTTAGTGTCGAGAAATGCCGTTAGTCAGCAAGAATACGATGACGTTATTGCGCAAAACGAGCAAGCAAATGCAAATATTAGTGTGGCTGAAGCCAAAGTCACTGTTGCCAAAGTGAATGTGGATTACACCAAAGTGTATGCGCCAATAGACGGGCAAATTAGTCGTTCCTATGTAACTGAAGGTGCATTGGTAACAGGAAATCAATCACAGCAACTCGCTACTATCACTCAGCTAAATCCTATTTACGTTGATATGCAAGAATCTGGCGCCGCTATTTTAGAGTTACGTCGTGAAATGCAGCAGAAAAAAGCCTTGCCCGTATCCGTGTTAGTAAATGAAACCAGCAATGAACTCTATTCTCAGCAAGGTCAGCTTAAATTTTCAGAAGTAACTATTGATCAAAGCACCGGTTCGATTACGTTGCGCGCAATAATGCCCAATCCAAATGGAATTTTGCTACCTGGTTTATTCGTTAAAGCAAGAGTACACGTTGGTTCAAAAGATGCAGTTTTAGTACCTCAGCGCGCCACAATGCGCCAACCTGATGGCAGCCTAACCGTCTATTTGGTCGATGTTAACAATCAGGTTGTTGCTAAAAAAATAAATCCAATAAAATCTATTGGTTCAGACTATGTCGTTACTACCAATTTAGATTCAGGTGAAAAACTCATTGTAACCGGATATCAAAAAGTTAAACCCGGCGCTACCGTTAACGCAGTCCCTTGGACAACAAATTAATAACGAAACACTCGCTAGACTTAATCTAGCTTGGTACACACTTTAATTTTAGAAACGAATTAGGAAAGCAATTTATGGCTGGCTTTTTCATTGAACGTCCCGTTTTTGCATGGGTACTCGCCATTATCACCATGCTCACCGGCGTACTTGCAATTTCATCTCTGCCTATAGAGCAATATCCAAAGGTAGCTCCTCCCACTGTATCTATCTCCGCCGCCTACCCTGGTGCATCAGCAGAAACAGTTGAAAACTCAGTTACTCAAGTCATTGAGCAAAGTTTGTCTGGTATTGATAACTTAAGTTACTTCTCAGCAAGTAGTGCAAACAATTCAATGACAATCACCTTGAGTTTTGCACCAGGAACCAGCCCAGATATCGCACAAGTACAAACTCAAAACAAAGTACAAGGTATTATTTCGTTGCTACCGCAGCAGGTGCAACAACAAGGCGTTACGGTAACTAAATCAAACGCGGCCTTTGCTCTGGTCGTCGGTTTTTATTCCGACAATGAAGATATAAGTCAGTTTGATTTAAGCGACATGTTGGTATCACAGTTTCGCGACCCTATTTCAAGAATAGATGGCGTGGGTAATGTGCGTGTATTTGGCTCGCAGCGTTCGATGCGTATTTGGTTAGATCCAGCCAAGTTATACAGTTTTAACCTTACCCCAGTAGATGTGCGCAATGCGGTCACCGTGCAAAACACCGATGTGTCTGCAGGCCAGCTTGGTGGGATGCCTGCTATAGACGGACAGCAAATTAATGCGACTATACAAGCACAGTCTCGACTAAAAACGGTTGAGGACTTTGAACGCATCGTGCTTAGAGTTAATACTGATGGTTCTCAAGTAAGAGTGCGCGATGTCGCTCGAATTGAACTTGGTGCGGAATCATACGATGTTGTTGTTCGCTATAAGCGCCAACCAGCCTCGGGGATGGCGGTCAGTTTGGCAACAGGTGCAAACGCACTTGATACTATTGAGCGAGTAAAAGCGAGAGTAGATGAGTTAAAATCGACCCTGCCCGATGGCGTTAATGTAGTCTATCCGCTTGATTCTTCACCTTTTATAAAACTGTCAATTAAATCAGTGGTACAAACCTTAATTGAAGCCGTTGTGTTAGTTTTCTTAGTTATGCTGCTGTTTTTACAAAACTGGCGAGCAACTCTTATCCCTACCATCGCCGTGCCCGTTGTATTACTCGGTACTTTTTCTGTACTTTACGCGTTTGGATTTAGCATTAATGTATTAACCATGTTTGCCATGGTGCTAGCGATTGGCTTACTGGTCGATGACGCTATTGTGGTGGTCGAAAATGTTGAACGTATTATGGACGAAGAAAGCTTGTCGCCAAAAGAGGCGACTAAAAAGTCAATGAAGCAGATAACTGGGGCTCTTGTGGGTATAGCCGCCGTTCTGTCGACCGTATTTATTCCGATGGCTTTTTTCAGTGGCTCGGCGGGCGCTATCTATCGGCAGTTTTCAATAACTATCGTTTCAGCCATGGGATTCTCAGTGTTAGTTGCGATTATTTTATCGCCTTCGTTATGTGCTACATTGCTGAAACCACACGATCCTAACAAAAACAGAAATAAAGGTTTTTTTGGCTGGTTTAATCGCAATTTCAATAAAGGCAGAGATGGTTATGAGCGTGCTACTATGCATATCGCAAAGCGCGTTAAACGCTACCTAGTTGTCTATGGTGCGCTCGTTGGAGTCATGGTCATTATCTTTTTGCGCCTACCTACTTCCTTTTTGCCTGACGAAGATCAAGGTAGTATTTTAATGCTACTCAACACACCTCCGGGCTCAACAGCACAACGCACGTTAGAATCAGTAAAGCAAGCTGAGGACTTTTTCCTAACCACTCATGGCGACGTCACATCCGACTTATTTACAGTGGTTGGCTATAGTTTTGCAGGACAAGCACAAAATACGGCCATGGGTTTTGTGCATTTAATTGATTGGGACCAAAGAGATGAATCAAATAGCGCATTTGCCATTGTAAACCAAGCATACGGTGCGTTTGCCAAAATTCAAGATGCCACTGCGTTCCCAATTCTACCGCCACCTATACAAGAACTAGGAAATGCCACCGGTTTCAACATGCAGCTTGTTGATAGTGCCGGCGCCGGTCACGAAGCACTTATGAATGCACGAAATCAATTGCTCAGCATGGCTGCAAAAAATTTAAAACTTGCTGGCGTTCGCCCGAACGGGTTAGCAGATGTTGCACAATTCAAAATTGATATTGATAGTGAAAAAGCATCAGCACTTGGCATTCCTTTAAGTGATATCAATAGCGCATTGCAAATTGCTTGGGGCTCCAGCTACGTGAATGACTTTATTGATAATGGCCGTATTAAACGCGTATACATGCAAGCAGATGCTCAACACAGAATGGTACCTGAAGACCTTCAGAAGTGGTATGTACGCAATAATCATGGCGAAATGGTGGCATTCAGTGCATTCGCGACTACGCAATGGACGTTTGGTTCGCCAAAGTTAGAACGGTTTAATGGTATTGCTTCGGTGAATATTCAAGGTAATCCGGCACAAGGAATATCCTCAGGTGAAGCAATGACTGAAATGGAAAACATGGTTAACCAGTTATCTGGTGGTTTCGGGGTTGATTGGGCTGGTTTATCTTATGAAGAGAAAGCGGCTGGTTCACAATCAGGTCAGCTATATCTTATTTCCATTCTGGTCGTTTTCTTGTGTTTAGCTGCATTATATGAAAGCTGGTCGGTACCAATCTCCGTATTACTAGTCGTGCCCTTAGGCATATTAGGTGCCGTTGCAGCAGCATTTATGTTCAACCTACCTAATGACATTTATCTGCAAGTTGCATTCTTGACCACCGTTGGGTTAGCAGCAAAAAATGCGATTTTAATTGTTGAATTTGCAAAAGACCAAGTTGAAAATGGGGTTGATGTTATGACTGCAGTTTCAACTGCAGCCAAGCAGCGTTTTCGTCCAATTATAATGACTTCTATGGCATTTATATTAGGAGTTACGCCTTTGGCCTTATCAAATAGTGCGGGTGCTGCATCTCAGAATGCGATTGGTATTGCGGTAATAGGCGGCATGTTTGCCGCGACTTTCTTAGCCATATTTTTTGTACCTATGTTTTTTGTCATGGTACAAAAAATAACTAAGTAAATGTTACATTAGACTCAGTGAAGAGTGATAAAGAAAGACGTTTTTATCACTCTGCTAACTGAGACATAATAACAGCTAACTGGGAAACCCCCTGTTCAACTTCAGTTATACCTGACGCTACAGAACTAATCCGCTTAACGCTACTACTTGATAATTCATCAACGATGTTCATTTTTTCGAGTAGTTGTTCTATAAATCGGCTGTTTGCATTAACTACTTCTGAAATTTCTGAAGAAGATGCTGCTGTTTGACCAGCAAGTTTACGAACTTCATCTGCGACAACAGCAAAACCCCGACCAACATCGCCTGCACGAGCCGCTTCAATAGCTGCGTTCAGCGCCAATAGATTAGTTTGATCGGCGACCGCACGAATAGCTTCAACAATACTAAATATTAGCGTTGCCTGTTCTTTTAACTGTTGACTCAACTGCACAGCCAATGCTATTTCTTTTGCCGCTTGCTCCGACACTCCGACTGCTTCGCTTAAAGCATGATTAGCGGTTGCTGCAATCTGAGAAGTCTCTTCAGATGTAGTTGCTGCGCTATCTCTAGCTTCTTGAGAGCGAATGACTTGCGCTGTAATATCGGTTGCAAATTTCACCACTTTATATACTTCACCCCATTCATCTTTTACTGGGCTATATGTGGCTTCAAGCCAAACCGTTTTACCTGCAGAGTCTTTGCGTTCAAAGCGACCTGAGAAACTTTCACCTGAACTTAATTTTGACCAAAATTTGGGGTTTTTAATATAAAAATCATCGTAACAGAACATTTTATGAGGTTTGTTTACGATATCTTGACCGGCATATCCCATGACTGATAAGAAGTTTTGGTTCGCCTCCAAAACGTTGCCAGTAGGCGTAAATTTGATAACAGCCACATTATTATCAAGAGCCGCCAACAACGCTTCTTTATCTTCATTTTGATCATGAACATCAGTAAT
>JBLIKA010000038.1:0-27727 GCA_047637355.1 Glaciecola sp.
CTATCGTAACGAGCCAGCAGTAGCGACCACCATCCTTCTTTTTCGACAGCACTTAGCTTTATGCAACCTGCTTTTCTTATATAAATCAGTTTGATTTGGCCATGTTTTTTTAATTTAGGCATATTAAAAAAATTCAATTCAAGTATATTAGAGATATAACGATAATAAATTCAATACTAAGAATTAGTGGTAGAGACGAATGGACTTGGACGTCATCGCGAAGATACGCATCCTCATTATTGATAATGTGCTCAGCGCGAAAGAACACTTTACATCTCCTTTAGAGCAAATTGGTTTTCGAGACATTCAATATGTCGAGTCAACTAGTCGTGCCTTGCTCGCTATTGAAAAGCTGCCGTTTGACTTAATTATTTGTGCTTACAGTATTCAGACTGAGCATGATGGTTTATATTTTTACGAACAGTTATTGCAAGTAAAGTCATTGAACAGCAAAACAGGATTTATTTTTACAAGCTCCATTACTAGCTTCGACATAATTCAAAGCATTGTCGATTTACCCCCTGACGACTTTGTTGTGAAACCCGTCAATTCAGAAAAGCTTGCTCAACGTATTAATCGCGTGCTAAAAAGAAAGCAGCGAATGAACGCTATCTGCGAATTTATGGGACAACAAAAATATAACTCGGCCCTTACTGAAGTTGACAAAGTTCTCTCATCCCAAAATAATCGAGAGCTGTTCCCTATCGCGCTTAAAACCAAAGGTGACCTGTTATTACTCAGCCAACGATATGCTGATGCAGGTGTGTTTTTTACATCAATGTTAAAAGTACAAGCCCTTACCTGGGCTGAAATTGGATTTATTAAGTGCCTCATCGCTCTTGATCAAGATGACGAAGCAGAAAAGAAAATTGTTGTCCTTGCTTGTAAAAGAGAAACTAAAACAATTGCCTATGAACTTTTAGCGATCTTACATGTTAAGCACAATAAGTTTAATGAAGCGCTTGAAAGTGCATTGATGGCCCTAGAGATTTCGCCTAAAACCTTTAAGCGTCAAAACACAACCCGTTTATTGGCTAAATTATCACACGATCACGAAACAGAATTTGATATTACTAAACGCATGCTAGTTTGTGCGAAAAATTCGGTAAAAGAATCACCGGAATTGTATAAAAATGCTGTGCGTGCAGGTATCGACTTTGCAATGAGTGCTGAACCACAGCAATTGCAAGATATCATGAGTGCGACAAAACAGTTTTTAACGCAGTTGAAAAAACAATATGCGATAGAAGAACACGCCGAAGAAGTAAAAGTGATGCAAGCACGCATCTTATATTTACAGAACGAAAATGAAAAAGCGCTTGATATTGTGGATCAGTTTAATAGAGACAATTCGTTAATGTCAGATGAAGCATTGGTTGATAAGGCAAAAGCTTTGCATGAAATTGGATTAAAAGACGATGCAATTGCACTTTATGCTGTTTTAGAGAAACGCGCTCAACAAAACATCAGCCAAATTGATGATCCTCTGTCCAATACCTCGCTATTCTCAAAATTAGTGAGTAAAGAAAAGAAAGAAAAAGAAAGTATTCAACTCAGTCCAAAAGAATTGAACAAAGAAGGAATACAGGCCTTTAATACCGGCAATTTTGGCAAAGCATTTGAAATATTTTTGCAAGCCTCAGCTTTAATGCCAAAGAACGCTGCTATTGCGCTTAATCTGTTGCATGTCATTTCCAAACTGCAAATGAGCACCGCTATTTCAGAGCTCGGTTTACATGTTAACCACTGCGTAAATGTACTAGAACAGAAAAAACTCAATTTTGAACAATCTCAAAAATATAAGAAACTGCGGAATCTGTTAAACGTTTAATCCATATTTCGCGTACTATCTTAGTATTAAAGTATTTTTTCATTATCAAAGGTAGTACAAGCAAAACATGCGCCCATCACGCTTCGACGATCCAGAAAACGCTCCAGTAAACTGGCGCGTTCTCATCAAATTATGGCCTTATCTTACTGAATTTAAAACCAGAGTGTGGCTCGCGATCGGTTGCTTAATTGCAGCGAAAGTAGCCAGTGTCGCACTCCCCTTTATACTAAAAGACACGGTAGACAATCTAAATTTAAACACCACCAAAGAAGTCATAATGGCCGCAACTTTAGGGCTTATTATCGCTTACGGGGTTTTACGACTCGCTAACGTTTTATTTGGTGAAATAAGAGATACCTTATTTGGTCGTGTAACTGAGCGCGCGATGCGGCGGCTAGGTTTGACCGTATTTAATCATCTGCATAAATTAGATCTCGACTTTCACCTTTCTCGTCAAACTGGTGGCTTGTCTCGTGACATAGAGCGTGGCACGTCTGGTGTGAGCTTTTTAATGCGTTTTCTAATTTTCAATATTGGCCCAACCCTGCTTGAAATCGGCATGGTAGTCGGTCTCTTATTTTACAACTACGGTGCCAGCTTTGCTGGCGTGATATTTGTTTCTGTCGTGCTTTACGTGTTCTTTTCGATGAAGGCCACCGATTGGCGTACAAAGTATGTTAAACAAGTAAATCAAGCTGATAACAATAGTACAACCCGTGCCATTGATAGCTTGCTTAACTTCGAGCAAGTAAAATACAGTAATTCAGAAAAATTTGAAGCCAATCGTTATGATATTGGCCTCGAACAATGGGAAACGGCTAGGCGCAAGAATCGCTTATCTTTATTTGCACTAAATGGCGGCCAAGCTTTTATTATTGCAGGTGCGATGACTTCAATGATGGCTTTAGCCGCTATTAATGTGGCGAATGGCAATATGACCATTGGTGACTTTGTGCTAGTCAATGCCTTTACCATGCAAATATTTATGCCCTTAAATTTTTTAGGCTTTGTTTATCGCGAGATTAGAGGCTCATTAACTAATATAGAAAACCTTTTTAGCTTGTTAGAAAGAGAACCCGCTATTGTTGATCAACCTAATGCGAAAGAACTACTTGTTACCAAAGGAGAAATCACTTTTGAGAACGTTAGTTTCTCCTATCATAAAGACCGTCAAATTCTCGATAATGTTACCTTTGTTGTTAAAGCTGGGAGCAAAGTTGCAGTGGTTGGTAAAAGTGGAGCGGGTAAATCAACCCTAGTGAAACTGTTATTTCGTTTTTACGATCCTACAATGGGAAGTATCAAAATTGATGGCCAAAACATTGCGAAATGTACCCAGTATTCAGTTAGGCAGAAAATTGGTATTGTTCCACAAGATACTGTTTTATTTAATGATACATTGTATGAAAATATTCGCTATGGACGCCCTGATGCAAAGGAAGAAGAAATTGAAGAAGCAATAAAGCTAGCGCACTTAGACGCATTTATTGCGCGTCTTCCTGATAAAGGAGGCACGCAAGTTGGCGAGCGCGGATTAAAGCTCAGTGGTGGTGAAAAACAGCGTGTAGCGATTGCTCGAACAATATTAAAACGCCCTCCTATCATGGTCTTCGATGAAGCAACATCGTCACTAGACTCTCAGTCGGAGCAGGCAATTCTTACGGCTTTGCGAGAAATCGCTAAAGGTCATACAAGCTTTATGATCGCACATCGTCTTTCAACTATTGTTGACGCCGACATGATTCTTGTGATGGATCAAGGACAGATTGTTGAACAAGGCTCGCATACAGAACTGCTTAAGCTAAATGGGCTATATACGACGCTATGGCAAGCGCAGCAGAAGAATGATGACAATGCTTAATATGAAAGCATTCGCGCACTGTGTATTGACGCAGACCTCGTTGACACCCATGGTTTCAATAATGAATATAAATATGAAACGCTTTTTATGAATATCGATTTCGACAGTCAGCCGCAAGAGGCCTTATTAACATTAGTTAATACCGTAATGCCCTTTGGTAAATATGCGGGCACCAAGCTACTTAACTTACCTGAGCCATATTTGGTCTGGTTTTATAAACAAGGTTTCCCCACTGGCCAACTAGGTGAGCAATTAGCCTCTATGTATGAAATAAAACTCAATGGATTAGAGCCTTTACTCCAGCCATTGCTTTACGAAAATAGAAACGCTACCCGAACTGCCTTTTCAAACTCTCAAGACATCGAAGCGCTTAAAAAGCGTGATAAAAACAGATATTAAAATGAGTTTATTTAATTCTCAACGACGCACGAAATTAAAACGTAAATCCCAATATGAAAAAGTGCCGATAAAAGATGTCGGTATTGACCATCAAATTCTTCGTTTACACCAAGTAATGGCAGAGAAATGCTTGGCACGTCCTGATTTGTTCATTGATATCCAAGCTCGAATAGAAATGCGCTATAGCGCAAAGCAAATGAGGTATGGCGCCTATTTAACTTGGCTCTCCATTCTTGAATTAAAAGATACACCTGAACAATTTAAGGCCGCTCTTTTCGAAAAATCAGTCAAAATGCGCAATATGCGACGAGCAACTGTGTTCACTCAGGTGTTGACCGAAGAAGAGCGAGTTGCAGTTATCAATAGTTTGTGATGTTTGAGAATAATCAATTGATGATAATCGTTATCTGAGTTTTTGCTGCAAGCACCATTTCCAGCATTAATCGAAGTCTTAATCTCCCTGTAATAAAGATCTACTCCTGATGCTTTACTTGTTGATAGTTAGCGTTTATTCTAAATATCAATCGTACAAAAACCAACCACATTGAATTATGAGCGCAAATACACTGTCAATTATTGATAGTTTTTCAGAGATTAAAACTGAACCTTCCCTCAGAGAAGGTTTCATGTTGGAAGAAATCTTGGTTTGCCCTAACAAAGGCGTCATAGTTCGCCAGCAAGAACATCACCATGTAAGCCCCAAAGCCATGGAATTGTTATTTATACTGAGTTGTAATTCAGGGCAAGTTATTAGTCGTCAAGCAATATCAGCTTATATCTGGGGGGACAGTCGCATACCGAGTTCCAGTTTGGGATCGTTGATAACCGAGCTTAGACGTTTGCTTAATGATCACACCGAATGCCCAATATTTATTCAAACCTTACCCCGAAAGGGTTATCGGTTGCTAGTCCCTGCACTGCCCGTAAATGAAAATTTATTATCAACTGATGCATTACGCGCAACGTTAGAATTAGATGGTACAAAGCAAAATAGAAAAGCATTTGAGCTATTAGGTAACGCAAGATACTGGCGCAACAGTCGAATGCTAAAGGTAGCAGGAACGTATGTTGTTATGTCATGGGTGCTGATGCAGGTTGTTTCCGTCGCACTACCCGTCATAAATGCAGCTAAATGGTTTGATAAAGTTGCCTTGATAACCATCATTATTGGATTACCATTAGTACTAAGCTATAACTGGTGGACAGAATACCGATTACGTCGGTACTTTCTACGAAAAAATAACACTCGTACACATGCAAAAGAGGTATCAAACCATGCATATCGAGATTTGTGCTATATCTCAATTGTATCTGTATGTAGTTTAACGTTAAGTCTTTTTTTGGGTAATCAAGTGGTCGAAGCAGCAAAAGCGCCAGCAATTACTGCTGCACTGCCCAGTATTAAAGCTGACCTTATTAAGAATGCAGTGGCTGTGATGCCATTTAAATACACCGGAAATGTATCCTCTAATATTAGTGAAGGTGTCTTTCAGTCCGAAGTATCCGCATTTTTGGCCCGTTCAACGCATATTAAAGTGGTTTCTGAACGAGTCCTTTCCTCCTTACCTAATAATACATCGTTAAAGACAATTCGAGATTGGACTGGCGCTAAGTACATTCTTGAAGGCACAGTCAATCAACAAGACAATACCCTGCACATTATTATGACCTTAGTTGACACTGAAAGTGGTTACCAATTGTGGTCCAAGCAAAACAGCGCACCCGCTACCGACAAACTGAATTTAGTCGGTAGTATTTCACAGCAAGTTTATAATGCACTTACCTTCCTAATACCAGACGAGGGAGCATCCTTTTTAAAATTTAAGCCGACAGATGATATTAACGCTTATGATTATTACGTAAGAGCCAAAGCCCTTTTTAAGGATGCATACAATGAAGAGCAATTAAAAAAAACCGAAGATTTATTCATTAAAGCCCTTAGCATCGACAGTCAATTCACATTGGCACAAGCTGGACTTTGCCAAACTTATTTGCAGCACTACAACCTAACAAAAGTAGCCCAAATATTTGAATTCGCAAAACAAAGCTGCAAACAAAGTAATAACGAAAAAGGCAATGAAGCTGAATCTCACATTGCATTGGGCTCTTTATACTCATTTTCTGGAGAATACTTGCTGGCTGAACAGTACTTTTCCCAAGCCCTTCTTATACAGCCCCAGAATGGCTTAGGATTAATGGGAATGGCTGAAACACTCACCAAACTTAATAAAATAAACCAAGCTGAACAGTTTTTTTTAAAAGCCATTAATGTTGAGCCCGGATATTGGAAAAGTTACGAAGAGTACGGTAATTTTTTATTTGGTACTGGGCGCTATTTTGACGCCAGCGTTCAATATTATAAACAGAGTTTGTTGCAGCCTAATAGTGAAGAAGCCTTTAATAATTTAGGCGCTGCCTATTATATGGATTCAGAATTTGACAAAGCTACTGACAGTTGGCGTAAGGCATTGGATATTAATCCTAGTGCCAATGCTTACAGTAACTTAGGTACCTCATTGTTTTATGCTCGACGATTCACTCAGGCAATAGATATGTATAAAGAGGCGGTTAATTTAAATCCGACTGATTTCATTGTTATGGGCAATTTGGCTGATGCATTTAAATATGCAGGGAACTTGGAAATGACAGCCAAGCAGTTTTACCAAGAAGCGATTAAGCAAGCTTCAGTAAGTGAAGAGATTAATCCCAAAGACATTGCCATTAAGGCAAGTATTGCAAGATATCGTTCAGAACTGGGGTTATGTGCGCAGGCTAAAAAAGAAATACAACTCATTCAAGAAACTGAAGTGAATGATCCCTACATCTACTATGACTTTGCTCTGGTCGAGAATAATTGTGGATCAACGGACAAGCTCATTGTGTTTTTGCAAAAGGCATTATCTTCTGGTTATCCCTCAAAACTTTTACTTAATGATCATCAGTTTACCAAATATAGTAAACAAATATCGCAACTGCGATAGACATTAGGATCAAAAAAGCTCACATTAGAAGTGGTTAAAATTCAAACAATACTATAATTACATTATGATATAAAAAAGGAAATTTTTATGAGTCATCAACGTAAAACCAAAATAATTACCTACATTATCTTTATCCTCGCTAACTTTTTCACTATTACGGTAGCTAACGCTGCAGGAATTAAGAATAATCACCAAGAACTCACTATAAAAGTTGATGCCCGAGGCTGTGTATCATCAGTTGAACTAGCGTCCCAAGACGATAATTGTGCTGGCAGTGATTTTGCGAATAATTGTGGCAAAAATGGTAAAGACTGTGTGTGCATGCAGTCAAGCAAGTTTGTGAGTTGGATGATTGATGCCGATACTCGTTTTGAACTCAAATTTATAGGCGACATGCCTTTTAAACCGAACTGCGAAGTCAAATCAGGAAATAACAAAAAAATTCAATGTAAAATTGATGCCCCCGATGGTGACTATGAGTATGACGTTATAGCGGAAAGCTGCCCCGATGAAGTTTATGACCCTAAAATTATCATTCGCACTTCTAATTAATTTTATCTTTGCGATTTAATCAGACTAGATTTGAATATCTATGACGTTAGGGCTCGTTACCGAGCCCTAATAATTTATTATGTTTTCGCACTCTTCAAATGATCAGCAACTAAAAATGCCATTTCTAACACTTGATCTGCATTTAAACGAGGGTCACATTGGGTTTGATATGCCTCCGCTAAATCTGCGTCACTGATTTTATAAGCACCGCCGGTGCACTCAGTTACATGTTGACCTGTCATTTCTAAGTGAATGCCGCCGGCATGGGTTCCTTCGGCTTTGTGTGCATCAAAAAACTGTCTAATTTCAGTCAAAATAGCATCAAAATTACGCGTTTTGTAACCACTTGAAGATGTAATGGTATTACCATGCATTGGATCTGAGCTCCAAACTACATTGCGCCCTTCAGCTTTAACGCGGCGCAGTAATCGAGGTAAATTTTCACCTAGGTTGTTTGCTCCCATGCGGGTGATTAGGGTTAATCTTCCCGGTGTATTATTTGGATTTAACACATCAATCAAACGGATCAATTCGTCTTCTTGCATACTCGGGCCAATTTTCACACCGATAGGATTATTAATACCACTGAAAAATTCAACGTGTGCGTGATCCAACTGACGCGTCCGCTCACCAATCCACAGCATATGCGCAGAACAGTTGTAAGGCTTGCCAGTTAGCGTATCGATACGAGTTAGTGCTTGCTCATAATTCAATAACAAGGCTTCGTGTGAGGTATACAAGGATGTTTCATGCAATGAACTGTTGTTCTGTGAATTTATGCCAATCACATCCATAAACGCCAGTGTGTCTTGAATACGATCTGAGATATCTTGATAACGTTCTTTTAATGGATTATTTTCCAAAAAGGCCATGTTCCAACGATTAACTTGATGTAAGTCCGCCAGACCACCTTGTGCAAACGCTCGCAATAAATTCAGTGTCGCAGCGCTCTTGTTGTAAGCCTCGACTAGACGATTAGGATCAGGTTGACGAGATGCCTCTGTAAAATCGAATCCGTTTACAATGTCACCCCTATAGGTAGGTAATGATATACCGTTAACGGTTTCAAAGTCAGATGAACGAGGTTTCGCATACTGCCCTGCCATACGAGCTACTTTTGTAACCGGACAACGACCCGCAAACGTCAGCACTATCGCCATTTGCAGGATAACTTTAAATGTATCTCTAATTTTAGGCGCATTAAATTCGTCGAATGATTCAGCACAATCACCACCTTGCAGTAAAAACCCTTTACCTACACATACATCGCCAAGTTGCTTATAAAGTTGACGCGTCTCCTCAGCAAATACTAATGGCGGATAACCAGCGAGTTTAGCCTCAACGTCTTTAAGTGCTTGTTGGTCTTGATATGTGGGTTGTTGAAGTATCGGCTTTGATCTCCAACTATCGGGTTTCCATTGACTCACGGTGATTCCTTTTGCTCTGTTATGTATTGTACTTTCGTGTTTATGACTATTATATTTTATGTTTGTGAATGTATTTTATTCGTTGTTTTTTTGCTCTAATTACGTACTTGCCAAAAATTGATCAGCTCAGGCACAACGGCGCCTCTAGCATAGCATAAGGGTCTTTAAAGTGGGCTTCTAATAAAGAGTTTTTCTGAGTTATACTGATTTATTATTTCAGTAAACGGATAATTGTAGAGTTCACTTATATTCTCAGCCGTCATAACTGACTTTACATCGCCAATACAAAAGTCCGTTTGATTTTTTATCATCAATACATGATCACAATAACGCAGAGACAGGTTCACATCGTGAATGCTGAGCACGACTAAATTTCCCTTTTGGGCCAGCCCTTTAAGCATAGCTAATGTTTGTTCTTGAAATACAACATCAAGACTTTGGATAGGTTCATCTAACAGAATCAGGGCCTCACCATTTTTAATATGATGCCAAATTTGCATTAGGCATCTTGCAATGTGCACACGTTGCTGTTCACCACCGCTAAGATTATTTAGTTTATGTTTTAACAATGGTGTGATTGATAATGCTTTCTCAACGTCATGCGGAATATCGGTATGGCCGGCATAAAAGCTTAAAATTTCCGATACGTTGAGAGAAAATGACAGTACATAATGCTGCTGTAAATAAGCCAATTTCGTGGCCAACTCTGAAATTGGAAATTCACTTATATGTTTACCATTTAATGTAACCGCACCACTATCGGGCTTTACTAGCCCCGCTATAACGTCAAATAGTGAACTTTTTCCCGCCCCATTTTGACCAAGCACATGCCAACATTCGCCAGTACGCATACTGACATTTATATTTTTCAGGCGATGTTCAAGAGCGACTTGAGAAACGGATAGCATAAATGAAGTTGTACCTTAAGATAGAAAACGGCTTTGTGTGAATGTCACAAAGCCGTCAGTGTCTCTATTTGAAAGCGGTAAAGCAAGACAATATGAGTATTCTAAGGTGCTATTTTTGGCTGCGCCACTGGGGCATCGGGATAGTCCTTGAGCACTTTATCAACGTATTCTTGGCGTTTTTGTTCGGCTTGATCGCCAAACAGAATTCGGCATGCCTCAATAATGCCTGGTGTATTTATAATTTCAGTCCTTCTTAACACCATTTCAATCTTGGAGCGACGACGTAAAAAGTCTTCGAGGTTGGTGACCATTTCTCTTCTTGCTGCATAGTGCACTTCCGCTCGCAAGTATTCGGCATTGCGCATCAATTGCTCGGCTTGCGCAGGGTCACGTTGAATTTCATCTAGAATTTGTAACGCATAAATATCATACCTACGCCACAATCTAACGGTGAGCTTTTCTGAACTATAACTTGGCGTCATATCGTCTAATCCAATAAGTCCAGCTCGATATTCAAATTCTTTTTTAATTTCATTTGAAGACTCGCCATACCAAATAGCCTCTTTATTTGGCAATGAAATACCTAAATCTTCAACAATATCAGCGATTTCTTCTCCAACGTTGATGCAGTCGGTTAGTTTGCCACCAAAAATACTCAAATATTTGTCTTCTTTGTTCACATCCACAGCATGCTTGCGAGATAGCTGAACCCAATCAGCTTTGCCACCAGAACCCTTAACGGCTAATGGGCGAACACCACAACGTTCAGAAATAATATCATCTCTGGTCAATGGGCTTGGTAAATCTAATAGTGCGTTTACGTTATCAAGAATAAAGTCTCGGTCTTGCTCTGTGACAGATGTCATGGGATTTTCGACTTGATTGTCAGTCGTGCCAATACAGGTTTTCTGACCCATGGGAATGACGAAGAACAAACGTCCGTCGGATGCAAAAAACGCCAATACCTTATCTACCTTTGTGAGCTTATTGACAATCAAATGCACCCCTTTGGAAAATAAATGGCTATGCTCAGTTACTTGCTTGGTGTCGACGTTGTACTCGTCTACCATTGGGCCACAGGCATTAATAATTGCTTTAGATTGGATAGTGAATGTTTTACCTGACTGCTCATCAACCGCTTTTGTATGCCAAATACCGTCTATTTTTTCGCTACCATGTGCTCCAACATAATTGGTAACAACAGCCCCATTGTCCATTGCATTGCGCACAAAATTAAAAACAAATCGAGCGTCATTATCATGCAAAAATGCATCCGAATATTCAAACCCACCTTGCGCATTTGATATATTGATTGCAGGTTCAGCCTCTTTTATTTTTTTTGAGGACAAAAAGGTAGGCATTTGAGTAAAAAACCGCCCCATTAACCAATACAAACACGTGCCGACAAAGACAAACCAAGCAGGAAAACGAAAGCCTTTTTGTAATGTGGTTAAGAACCGGATTTCTTGCACTGTTGAAGGATAGCTTCGCATTAAATGGTTGCGACTTTTACACAATTTATTAACCAGAAAATATTCATGATTTTCTAGGTACTTAATGCCGCCCCAAGCAAGATTAGAGGAATTAGAAGAGGTATGGCAAGCAAAGTCGCCTTTATCAATCATAGCAACACTTGCGCCCTTCCTTGATAACGAAGCAGCTGACACTGCACCGTTTATACCCGCGCCCAAAACAAGCACGTCGAATACCTCAGCAGATAGCTTCGTTATATTCGTTTCTCTCAAAATCATAAATCTATACCCTTCACTCTAAACCCTCAACGATTACCAGTTCACTTACTCTACATGGTAAACTATATAATCAAATATGATATATATGATTTATTATTCTTTCAAGGCTTGATAAGATTAATGCGAACCCCGTGTATCGTAATATTGATTGTATAACATAATTAGTTTTAACTACTGTTTGGCTTGCTCCTATGAACATCGGGTATTGCTAACGCAATCAAATTGCGGGGTCACTAGAAACTGCGTAATCTACAAAAACCGAGCTCGCACAATATCATACAATAAAGGCGGAAAAACATGTCTACAGCATCCGGAATTCTTTCCATAGACCAAGGGACAACTTCTACTAGGGCTATCGTATTTGCATTGGATGGCACTAAAATAGCAACAGCCCAAAAAGAATTCACACAGTTTTATCCCAATAACGGTTGGGTTGAACACGATCCTGAAGAAATATGGAAAACTACCGTTGAAACATGCAAGACAGTATTACATGACGCACATCAAAAGGGCGTTAACGTCGCTGGTATTGGTATTACCAACCAGCGAGAAACGACCGTAATATGGAACAGGGAAACGGGTAAACCAATATATAATGCGATTGTTTGGCAAGACCGTCGCACCGCTAATTTTTGTAATAGTATAAAAAAGCATGAAGATACCATCGCTGCCAAAACAGGATTATTGCTAGACCCCTATTTTTCTGCTTCAAAAGTAAAATGGTTATTAGACGAAGTAGAAGGTGCAAGACAACTTGCAAATGAAGGCAAGCTTGCTTTTGGTACTATTGATTCCTTTTTAATTTGGCGCTTAACCGGTGGTGCTAATCATGTAACCGATACAACCAATGCATCGCGCACCAATCTATTCAATATTCATAGCTTGTGCTGGGATGATGAATTACTCAATTTGTTTGATGTACCCAGATCTGTTTTACCTAAAGTATTAGAATGTGCAGATGACTTTGGCCACACTGAAGCAAGCTTATTTGGTCGTTCATTGCCGATTACGGGTGTTGCGGGTGATCAACAAGCTGCATTATTCGGCCAGTGTTGTTTTACACAAGGTGATTTAAAATCGACTTATGGTACAGGTTGTTTTGCATTACTAAATACCGGTGACAAAGCTCTCAAATCAAAACATAAATTACTGACAACCATCGGCTATAGCCTTAATGGTAAAACAACTTATGCGTTAGAAGGTTCAATATTCACCGCCGGAGCCAATATTCAATGGTTACGCGACGGTATAGGCGTCATTAACGATGCTCAAGAAAGCCAAGCACTCGCTGAGTCACTCGACTATGACCATGGTGTATTTTTAGTTCCCGGCTTTGCTGGGTTAGGTGCGCCACACTGGGATCCTGATGCTAGGGCGAGTCTATATGGTATGACGAGAGGCACATCACAAGCGCACTTCGCGCGCGCTGCGCTTGAAGCTGTCTGTTACCAAACCTATGATTTGCAACACGCAATGGAAAGCGACGGCATAGCTTCTTCAAAAGTGCTGGTTGATGGTGGTATGGTAGCGAATGACTGGTTATGTCAATTCTTGTCGGACATATTGCAGGTTGAAATTGAACGTCCACAAAATATGGAAACAACGGCAATCGGTGCAGCTTACTTAGCAGGTTTAAAACTAGGCTTGTATAAAAACTTAGATGACATTGCTGCGCAAAAGAAAATAGAGAAACGCTTTACACCGAATATTGATAAAAACGTGCGAAAACAATTATTAGTTCAGTGGCATAAAGCAGTTAAATCGACTCTAGCTTTTAGTCGCGGTTAGCACGGCTAAGCGCACTAGGCTGCCTCAATAAACTATAGATAAACAGTGGACCGCCGATAGTGGCGGTTAGCATTGATACAGGCACAATCATGTCGAATAACCAGTCATTGATTAATGCTGTCATTATAAGTAAGGATGCTCCCATCAATGCCGATACAGGTAACACAACCCTATTATCATGACCCACTAATTGTCTGGCAAAGTGCGGTATAAGCAGCCCAATAAAAGCAATACTTCCGGCAATAGAAACACTAGTTCCGACTAATAATGCTGCGAGGGTAAGTATTTTTCGTTCAAACTGAATAGGCTTAACCCCCTTGAGCTGTGCCGAAGCAGCGCCCAAATATAACCAATTAAGTTTCTTTCCCTGCATTATGAGCAATGCTGCTGAAATAGATATGATAGGCAGGGCAAATGCCAGACTAGTAAAGTTGGTATTGTGCAAACTCCCCATTAACCAGAAGCTTAGGTTTTTAATTGACTGCGCAGGGGCATATATAAAAAGCCAACCTATGATTGCGCCAGCAATCGTCGAAATACCAATACCAGCTAAAATCACCGCACTAATTGAAGCCTGTAGCTTTCGAGCTAATGCATAAATAATAAAACTGCTTAATAAGGCGCCCACAAAACAAGCAATTGGGAGTACATAATAAGCGATAGAATCGAAGACGCGGGGTAAAAAGGCAACACTCCCGGTTAGCATTACGATTGCAGCCATTAAACTTGCACCCGCGCTGATACCGATAATACCGGGGTCAGCTAACGGATTTCGCAATAAAATTTGTAGTGCGGCGGAGCTAATCGAAATAGCGCTACCAACCCCGATAGCGGTCAATAGCACCGGTAACCGAATATTAATAAAAATATGCTGCTCTATATCCGAATTCATCCAACCGAGTCCATCGGCGAAAATAAATAATATGACGACGACAGTAAATACGACGAAGGATAAAGCAATAGCGTTACGTTGACTCATTGATGCTTTGGTTTTATCAAATGCTTTAATAAGCCATCAGACGCATCTTCAATTAAATCAAGTACAAGTTCGAAACCACGTTTGCCGCCGTGATAAGGATCAGGAACCTCATCAAATTCGGCATCGGCATAATCTAAAAACAACTGGAGCTTTGAATGGTGCTCTTTAGGGCATTTGCGCTTTAAATCTCTCATGTTCGCTTCGTCCATACCTAAGATTAAATCAAATGCAACAAAGTCATTCTCGTTTACTTTTCTGCATTTTAAACGAGACAAATCGTACCCTCGAGCGTTCGCAACTTCCTGAGTACGCTTATCCGGTGCTGCACCATGGTGATAACCGGCAGTGCCTGCTGAATCAACTTTCAAATCGAGACCCATGCTTTTTGCTTTTAGCGTAAACACACCCTCTGCTGTGGGTGAACGACAGATATTTCCTAAACATACAAAAAGTATTGCGGGCAACGGCATGGGTTAACTTTACCTTTTTTTAAGTCCAACGACCTAGTTTTTCAAATAAAAAATGAGAATACAAGTTTATAACAATTCACTCTCTTGTTAACATCAGTTTTTATATCAATTTAGTAGGATGATAATTTAATATGCTTGATTTGGCTAAAGTACTTATGCTGAGCAGTTCCAGAAAAAACGATGAGCCATTCCTATATCATGCTAAATCAATGATACAAGAGCACTTAATAGGGGTCACTGAAGTTCTCTTTCTTCCATTTGCTGGGGTAACCACGTCATGGAACGATTACACTGCGAAAGTGCAAGAAGCGCTACCTTATATCAACCTTACGGGTATCCATCAACATGCTAATGCACGCAACGCCATTGAAAGTGCACAGGCTGTGTTAGTGGGTGGAGGAAACACATTCAACCTTCTAAATGAATTATATAATCAAGATTTACTGCAGCTCATTCAGCAAAAAGTTATATTGGGTCTGCCTTACATCGGCTGGAGTGCTGGTTCAAATTTATGTGGTTTGAGTATCAAAACTTCAAATGATATGCCAATTATTCAGCCCCTTAGTTTCGATACTTTTGGTTTCATTAATGCACAACTAAACCCACACTACACAGATTACGTTGCGCCTGATTTCAACGGTGAAACAAGAGATCAACGGATCGCAGAGTTTTGTACTTTGTATCCTGAAGTCCCAGTGATATGCATTCGTGAAGGCAGTGCCTTGTTGCGTAAAGATAAAAAACTCACACTTATTGGCCAACTTGATGCTGTCATATTTACTGGAAAACATCGAAAAGTTATTCCCCCAGGTAGTGACATTTCGATTTACTTATGATTACTCAACAATATGTTTTAGCACACTACCAGTAAAGTCTAAACTTTGTTGGTTATGTTTAACTTCACCCAGAAATGGAGCATCAAGAAGTGCATGCAACGAAGTAAGATTCTCAGAGTAACAGCTCATGTTGGGGTCAACCTGATTGGCAAACCAACCGACAATGTCACAATTGTCGCGCTTAATTTGTTCAAACGTCAGTACCGCATGATTCAAGCATCCTAGCTTCATTCCGACGACAAGTATCACTGGTATTTTTGCTTGGGCTACAAAGTCAGATAAGAACTGTATTTTTGTTGTACGATTTACTTCAGCACTTTCACTCCCCCCTATCCCATTCGATAGTGAAGGTATTAATATGGGCAATCGCCAACCACCAGCGCCTTCTACTAGCAAAAAATCAGCATCTTCGTTGTGCAATTGTTTTAATGTATCCGCAACCTGTTGCATGTCAATATTTTTGCCTACTTGCGCGGCAGCGATATGCGGTGCAATAGGAGGAAATAACGCAATCGGATTAACCTTCTCATAGGAAATTTTGTGACTCGCAGCAGACTGCAAATTTAGAGCATCGTGATTGCGCAGACCTTGAGTTGTTTGTTCACAACCCGCTGCAATTGGTTTAAAACCGATGCTTTTGAAACCTCCACGATTAATTGCATGGAGCAGTAAAACGCTAACATACGTTTTCCCTGCATCAGTATCTGTTCCAGCTATAAATACACTTTTCATCGTTCGCTTTGAGTCTTTTTTATAGATAAAAATAAAATGTGGTACGTTAGCGGAAAGCCAAGGCTACTCTCATCTTTACCACCTGTTTTCACCTGTGGAGATTGTTCATTCGCAGCTTGTAGTTGCTGGCGCATTTGTTCGTCGAGTTCAAGTAATTCTTGTCTGCTAATAGCAGATGAAGTTGGTGAATGACTGTTTTCGTCTGTTTGTGTGTCGTTACTTTTTGTTGCTGCCCCAACTCGTTTCAATGCCCTCAACATCTGCAAACTACTCTGATGCCATTCTGTAAAACTGCATATCTGTTGTTGTATATCTATTTGTGCATCTGCGCTGATGCTAACTTCATCCGTTTTTAAATTTTGAGTTGCATTCAGCCATTGTTTTTGACTAAAAAACTCATTCACTCTGGGTGCTAAACCAATGTTCTGCCATGCTTGTCGCAGTTCGTATAGGGAAGAGTCGAGCATAATAGCTAGTTGTGCGCAGCCACTAGTTGACAACACTCGAACAATTTCAGCAATCGCATTACTGGGCGAAGAACACCACTGCAATGCCATTGAGGAGTAGAGTGCATCAATAGAATGAGATTGCAGCGGCAAACTGTCTGCATCGCCATTACAATAAAGAATCGCTTTATCGGCAGCCGTCGCCCTCTCAGCATTATTCATCTGAGCGGCTTTTAACATGCCATGAGAGATATCGATGGCTAAACAATTGTCTGCCATTTTTGCAAGTGCGCTAGTATGCGACCCGGTCCCACATCCTAAGTCTACCGAATATTTGCTGCGTCCACTAACAAGATCACCAAGCAGTTCAAAATTCACTTCAGCGATTTGCTTTTGCACTTGTGCATATTGATCGTAGCTATAACAGGCGGCCGAGAAATGTTCAGCAACAAGCTTTTTATTTACTTGTTGAGTGCAACTTTGTGCCTTGTTATCTTGCTCAACATCAACGCAGTCAATCAGTTTCAGCTTATCTCTTTGTTTTTGACATATTGCGTCAGGTATTTGATTTACTAGAATCGGCGACTCATTTAGTGCATCAAGCGCTCTGTTAACTCCGATATACATGTCATTGACTGCGTACTTCATTCGCTTGCACCGTTTCCAAAACCCGTGTTGCGATGTTCTGAGGCTGTTAATGAATCCATAGCTATACTCAAAGAATCTACCAATGCATTAATATCCTGAGCTTGATGAAGCGCACTAATCGTAATTCGCAGTCGATCTGAATGTTTAGGTACGGTTGGACTCCTAATCGCATTAACCCATATCCCTAAGCTTTTAAGATGATGACTCAATGCTAACGCTTTCACCGGTTCACCAATGACGATGGCTTGAATGGGTCCATCAACAGATAAAATTGGCAAGCCGGCTTCGGCTGCCAGCACTTTAAACACATCAATATTCTGATTCAACGCTTCACGCTCTATTCCCTTGCGCATTATTTGCAAGCTTGTTCTTGTCGCTCGCGCCTGTGCAGCTGGCATTGCGGTGCTGTAAACGTAATGCTTGGAGAAGTTGACCATATATTCAACAAGCTCATTTGAACCTGCTATAAATGCGCCTTGAGTACCGATTGCCTTGCCAAAAGTGCCCATCAATACATCGATTTTAGGTACATGTGACGTTGATTTTTGCATTGGTATTACTGAGCTTCCCATTCCGTTTTTACCAATACAACCTATCGCGTGGGCATCATCAACCATTAACCATGCATCTGAGGCCATGTTGTCTAATGTCGTCGCAATGCCGGGTATATCACCCCTATCACCATCCATACTGAAAATGCCCTCGGTGACAACTAAGGTGTCAGTATTTGGCATTAACTTAGATTGTAAATGTTCGAGGTCGTTGTGCTTGAATCTTGAGAATACTGGCTTTTGGGGGACACTATTAAGTTGCATAGCGCTGTCGATGAATGACGCATGCATTAGTTTGTCCGCGAGGATGCAGCGCGACGTTTGAGAACCTAAATTTGCGCATTGAAAAAGCGCCTGACACAGTGCCTGGTTAGCGGCAAAACCACTTGAGAAGAGTAAGGCATTGTCGAACGGCGTGTGCTCGCAAATATCCTCTTCTAACAATTTATGCTCACGAGAATAGCCTGTAACTACCGAAGACGCGCTGCTGCTAGCCCCATATAAACTCAAACCTTCGGCAAAACTCTGCAATACTGCTGGATGTTGACTCAAGCCTAAATAATCGTTACTCGAAAAGTTTATATAATGCTTACCATCAACTTCAATAATAGCTTGGCTATTATTAGCAACTTCCACTCGTTTTCTGAGCAAAGAGTCAATTACTCTTTGCTCCAGCTCTATTTTTAAAAAATCAAAGGCCATTAGCTTAAAGACTTCTCCTGCTGACTTTTAGCTTCCTCTTTTGCAGCTTTACTATCTGCATTGGGCTTGCTTGTCTTCGCAGCTGCATCGACATATAGCGAGGCATTTTGCTGTTGCGAAATTTCGTCTGTTAGCGCCGCTTCAAATGCTTCATCCGAGTAATCTTTGGTTTGCTTTGAATTGATCCCCAGCTTATTGAACAACATGACATCTTCTTGAGTTTCTGGATTTGACGTTGTTAACAATTTACATCCGTAAAAAATACTGTTCGCCCCCCCCATAAAACATAATGCCTGCATTTGTTCATTCATTGATTCGCGTCCAGCCGACAAACGCACAAAAGATTGAGGCATCATAATGCGCGCAACAGCGATTGTACGAATGAATTCAAATGGTTCTAAATCATCAACAGAATCTAGCGGCGTACCCTCTACTTTGACCAGCATATTAATTGGAACACTTTCTGGCTGTTGGCCAAGGTTCGCGAGTTGCACTAATAAACTGGAACGGTCATCACCGGTTTCGCCCATACCAACGATACCGCCAGCACATACATGCATGCCCGAATCACGGACATTACTAAGGGTATCTAGACGGTCTTGATAGATTCTAGTGGTAATAATGTCGCCATAAAATTCAGGCGATGTATCTAGGTTATGGTTATAGTAATCCAAACCTGCTTGTTTAAGAGTTAACGCTTGCTCGCGAGTTAACATTCCTAAGGTCATGCAGGTTTCAAGACCCAACTTTTTCACTTCGCGTACCATGTCTGTAACATACGCCATGTCACGATCCTTGGGATTACGCCATGCGGCCCCCATGCAAAAACGGGTAGAGCCGGCTTCTTTAGCTTCTTTAGCACGCTCAATAACTTTACTTATTTCCATCAAACGTTCTTTTTCCAGACCTGTGTCATAACGAGCGCTTTGAGGGCAATATGCACAATCCTCTGGACACGCACCTGTTTTAATCGACAATAGCGTGCTTACTTGAACGTAGTTTGGATCAAAGTGAGCTCTGTGCACCAATTGTGCTTGAAACAACAAATCATTGAAGGGCAAAGCATATAGCTTATTTACTTCAGGGATAGTCCAATCATGTCTTGGTTCAAATTGATTATTTTGTGGTTTAGCTGAAGTCGCGGAAATGTTCATGAATACCTATTGTCCTTGTTAGTCCCTTCAATTTTTATCGTGCTTATAGGGTTTACTAATCTTATTATGTCCACTAGTCTATGCGACCCGGTAAAGTTGTCAACTTTACTAACACAAAAAACTGTACAGCAGGTTACTATTTGAACAATATTCAGTTTGACAAACGCCATATATGGCATCCATATACGTCAGCAATAAACCCCCTTCCTTGTTATGAAGTTGTGGGAGCTGAAGGTGTAGAGCTAACATTAGCTGGCGGTGAAAAGCTTATTGATGGCATGTCATCATGGTGGGCAGCAGTTCATGGGTATAATCATACTGCGCTGAATCGGGCGGCACATAAACAAATCGACGCTTTTTCACATGTGATGTTTGGTGGTATTACCCACCAGCCAGCAGTAGATTTATGTCGTAAATTAATAGACATGACACCCGACGGCTTAAACCGAGTATTCCTAGCAGACTCAGGTTCTGTTGCAGTTGAAGTCGCGATTAAAATGGCATTGCAATATTGGGCATGTCAGGGACATTCACAAAAAACCAAGCTCATCGCGCCGCGCAATGGCTATCATGGCGACACGTTTGCGGCCATGTCAGTATGTGACCCAGTAAATGGGATGCACAGCTTGTTTCAAAAAAATCTGGTAGAGCACTTCTTCGCTCCGGCCCCACAAACTCGATTCGATCAAACTTGGAATGCTGATGACGTCTTACCGATGCGAGAAATCCTAGAGCAACATCATCATGAAATAGCAGCCTTAATACTTGAACCGGTAGTGCAAGGCGCGGGCGGAATGCGTTTGTATCATCCGGAGTATGTTAAAGCTTGCCGAAAACTCTGTGATGAATTTAACGTCCTGCTTATTTGTGATGAAATAGCGACTGGCTTCGGAAGAACAGGCAAATTGTTCGCTTGTGAGTATGCGCAAATTAGTCCAGATATTTTATGCTTAGGCAAAGCACTAACGGGCGGTTATTTAACTATGGCAGCAACATTATGCACAGACGAAGTTGCAGAAGGTACTTGTGTTGGCGATCCTGGCGTCTTTATGCATGGACCAACTTACATGGGTAATCCATTGGCATGCGCTATTGCTAATGCAAGTATTGATTTAATTCTCGAGGGAACGTGGCAGCGACAAATCCCTCTTATAGAAAAACAATTACTCAAAGAGCTTGGGCCTCTGAATACTTATGCATCAGTTGCCGACGTTCGAGTGCTAGGCGCTATCGGTGTGGTCGAAATGAAACAGCCAGTCAATGTCGCGGACATTCAAAAGATATTTGTAAAACAAGGCGTGTGGATCAGGCCGTTTGGTAAACTCATTTACATCATGCCACCTTACATAATTGAGCCTGAGCAACTGAGCAAACTGACTTCTGCAATTGATATCGCTATCAATCGACTATATCCAAACTAGTCTTTGGTGTTACGAAAATCAGCTGCATTAAGACCGTGTTTTTTCACTAGCTTGTGCATATCTGTTCGATTGCGTCCAGCAAGGTCGGAGGCGTGTGTAACGTTACCGTCGGCAAGCTGTAATAACCGACACAAATATTGATACTCAAAAGAATCTCTTGCCTCGGTAAGCGTCGGCCAGTTTTGTGATAGCTCAGACAACGCTTGTTCAACCAGGCTCAAGGGGATAACCGGGGTATGAGTTAGTGCCACGCACTGCTCAACCACATTGACCAGTTGTCTTACGTTACCAGGCCAATCACTGGTGACCAAAAGCTTAAGTGCATCAGTTGCGAATCTAGTCACTTTTACGCCATGCCTTTCAGCACTTTGTTTTAGTAAATGATCGGCTAATAAAGGAATGTCTTCAAAACGCTCTTTCAATGAAGGTATACGTAAATTGACTACATTCAAACGATAATATAAATCTTCCCTAAAGCGGCCCTCTTCCATCTCATTCAGCAAATCTTTATGCGTTGCCGAAATAATCCGAACATCAATATCAATGTTAGTCGCACTGCCGACGGGTCGAACCGTTCTCTCTTGTATTGCCCGAAGTAATTTTACTTGTAAAGACGTTGGCATATCTCCAATTTCATCTAAAAAAAGAGTGCCGCCATGTGCTTGCCTAAATAATCCGATTGATGATTGCACTGCGCCTGTAAATGCACCTTTTGTATGACCAAACAATTCCGACTCAAGTAAATTTTCGGGCAGCGCACCGCAGTTTATCGCCACGAACGGCTTGTTTATGCGATCGCTCGCCTTATGAATGGCTTTTGCAAGTAACTCTTTGCCTGTTCCGCTAGCACCATTAATTAATACACTTACATTTTTACTCGCAATACGATGTGCCTGATGCAGTAACTTGGTCATTTCAGGTGCACGTGTGACTATGTCCTTGCACCAATCTCCGATATCGCTTGTTGTCTTTTTGCGTGTAGCACGCGCCAATACGTTTCTTAACTCATCATGATCTATAGGTTTTGTAAGAAATCCAAAGACCCCTTTCTGGGTAGCTGCTACAGCATCTTTGATAGTGCCGTGCGCAGTCATTAACACCACCGGCAAATTATTATAACGATGAAGTATTTCATCAAAAAAGCTCAAACCATCTAAACCCGGCATGCGAATATCGCTCAACACAACATCAAATTTATTATTAAACATAATGCGTAACGCTTTGGTTGCATTTTCGGATGATGTCACCTCATAGCCCTCGCCTTGTAAACGGATCGTTAATAGGCGTAATAAGTTTTCGTCATCTTCAACTAACAACAAACTAGGCTTGTTTTTAGCCTCGCTGACTGGCGATTTATGACTTTCTATTGGGATTGTGGTCATTTACTGTCAGTCCTATTTTTATTAACCATTGACGCCTCAATATCGAGCAATTGCTTAACTTGTTCGCGTTGGTTTTCTATCTCTGTATTTTTTAGTAAAAGTTGAATTTCTTGAGCTACAATTGTCTTCTCTTGGCGATTGTTAACCTTACTCAAAATAGTGATCGCAGACTCTAATTCCAGTAACTGTTGGCTTGGTTGGAATATAAGAATATCCAACACATGAGTCATTGATTTGTCAGTTACTAATTTTAGCTCTTCAATCCATCTTTGTGCCCGCAAGCGATTACGATATGGTGTATCGTTACCTTGGCTCAATAACACTTTTTTGAGAAGTGATTTAGGGTCTTGCGGCAAGGCTTCAATCATGTCGCTCCTCATTGGCCATGGAATAGTCGACGATAAGATCAACTTTTCTGACCAAGCATCCAGATTACAATATTCCTCAAAATAGGCAATTGAATCCTGGCTCTCACAATATTTTGTCGCCATTAAACTAGCTACTTCGCTTGGTTCGCTTAGCTCGCTTTTTAATGATTTTAGCAAGCTACAACCGGGCAGTGAAATCATAGCCAATAAAATAAGCAAAATTTTCATTATGCATCCTTTCTCGGTAATTTAATTCTGAAACACACCTCAGCGTAACTAACATTAACAATGTTGACCGAACCACCGAGTAATCCAGCACAATCGGAAACAATAGATAAGCCCAAGCCAGCACCAATAACTCTATCATTACGCATGAATTCGCCTCGTTTAAATGGTTCAAAGATGTTTTTACGCGCTTCACCAGAGATTGCATTTCCATGATTAGCTACATCTAAAATGAAATTATTACTATCAAGTGTCACTGACACATAAATTTTAGTTTGTTGTGCACCATGTGCTATCGCATTTGAGATTAGGTTATCCAATATGCGTCTAAACAGCTCTGCATCAGTGTGTATATCTACTGCCTTATCGTCTACATCAACCTCGACAACACAACCCGATTGTTTCAACGCTAAACCGTTTTGAGTTAAGCATTCTTGAATAATAGTGGCACTGTTAACATCTTCAATTGAAGGTTCTGCTTGCTGTAATAAAGCGTTGTAATCTAGTAATTTTTCAATCAGCAAGTTTAGTCTCATTGTAGAGGCCTGAAGCAAGGTTACGACTTCTTTTTGCTGAACGCTTAATGGCCCTACCATTTCTTCAGCCAGCAATGCACACCCTTCTTTGAAGCTAGCAAGTGGCGTTTTTAATTCGTGCGATGCATGTCGCAATAACGCGGTTCTTACTTTTTCAAGTTGCTGAATCCGAGTGTGTAAAGAAAACAAAGCTTTTTCAACGGCAATTAATTCACGTGGTCCTGACGCCGATTTTGCTGGCAGATCGTTTTGCTTCTCAGCAATAGCGCCAATGATACTTTTTAACTTATTTACCGGCTTTGTAATTAATTTAGTAGCAAAAATGATGAGGGTCAATGATAAAATCGTTAACAATGCGGTTGACCACGCCTGTTTTTGCTGCAATTTAGATAAATAATCTTGCTGCATTGATACGCGCTGATTGACAGTATCACCGACTTCGGCACTCAATTTACTAATGGCTAAACGAAATGACTGCAGATGTGCATCTAGGACTATCTTGTTCGTCATAGAACTATAATTTTCAAGTTGAATGAGTTGCCGATGCAAGTATACGCATGCATCCGAATTTTTGAGCTGCTGGCAGAAAGGAGTTAGCTGTTCTTGAAACAGATTCAGTGAGTCGTCATTAAGTTGTTTAAGGGTAGCATTAGGGAGGACGAAGTGCTGCCGCAGCAATCTTTCAATATCTAGGGCCATATTTTCTAGGTTTCTAATAGTGCCCGTTGTCTTAACAAAAAACTGTGTTTCTCTTACCGTACTGTCATTTAATTTAGCTAAATCACTCTGACTTTGCCATAGCAGAGTAAGCAACGGCACTAGAGCAACAAGAAAGCTACCAAGAATGAGTTGTTTGAGAGACCGTATTTTCACGTGACGAAATAATTTCAATTTAATTTTACGGAGCATTACATAGACAGGTCTTTGCATCAATAGTTGCATTTTGATAACACTGCGAAATTGGCCCACTCATCCATGTATTGAGCCTTAAACTCAGATAATAAACAATTTGATAAACACATTTATTGAAGTATGAAATATCGTATTAATTTTTGTATACATGAATTTTTGTATAAACAGTATCCACATATCAATCAATACTTATTTGGCTAGTCTCTAGTTCATCTAAACTGATATAGCCGTCTTCATTACTATCAATACTATTAAAGCTTTCGAGCAGTGCTTGATGCCCCGCCGCTTCGCGTAAAGAAATCAACCCATCTTGGTCGCTATCGAGCGTAGCCATCAAGCTTTCCTGGGCATTTGCACTAGCCGAAATCAGCAGTGCTAACACGCCTTGCAACAGCATAATAGTTAACGCGATTGTCATTAACTTTCTAAAATCAGTCATGGATTGTCCTTAATAAGCGTTAAACCGCTTTTGTATTTATCAACTACAGCTAAAAGGTTGCCAGCTTTGTGCTGAAACTCAAAGCGGCGTAACGATGTACATACAAAATACGAGCCAATATTTTTAACATTTTAAATTCAATAACTTACAAAATAAAAAGTGTTTTTTGGAAAGGTAATGTGAAGCTGAAAAGAAACACTCTATCGGAAAACGAAGGGCTCTTCAGCCCAATTAAATATAAATTCTCATGTTTACAATTACTTACACAGGTGGGACCAATGTCGCAATTTGCAGACAACTGTATTTTAAAATATTTTTTAATATGAACTCAACTAATCAGTGCTATGCATGTGCGGAGTTAGGCAACGGTGGTTAAATAACAACCATCTAGTTACCTCAGTCTATCGCAGTGTAAATAGTAATTAAGCTGATAATGGTTATACTTACTAATATAAAAAGATTTACGCCGAAACTGTCAGTCTTACGTCTATTTCTCCTCACGCGCAAAATTATTGAGATAAAACTCAAACCCAGACAGACTTGTAATGTGGCTAATAAACCGTCGATATACTCTTTCGACCAATATACCCGTCCTTCAACACCCCAGAATTTTTGTACACCACTGATAAATTCAGGACGCGCGTAATGAAAAAGAACCAGTGCTACAAGGAGTGAAATCCAGGCGCTAACATTAAAAATAACTATGATTCTAAAAAGTAGTTCTTTGCTTGCGACGGTTAGTCGGCGATCTGCAAAACCTAAAGGTTTTGTGCCACCATCTATACCAGTCTGATTTTTTTTATGAATATCCTGCATAATCCAATTTGCCTACTGTTATCCGTCGCATAGTTAAGTATACTTGCCAGCTATATTTAGAACTAAATCAGAAGTATCTAATATCGCGCATTATGCGTACAACTTTGCTAACGTTTATATTTGTATTTTTTTTATACAAACATTAACGCAAAGCGGTTTAATAACGCAATAAAAAACGAATTAGTGAAATCTAGTGATGCCCATGGAGAATAATATGACATATGCACCAGTCGCCGACGTTTTGGCTGGCAAATATGGTGTCAACGACACTGTGACAATTAAAGGTTGGGTAAGAACCCGTCGTGATTCTAAAGCCGGTCTTTCTTTTATCAACGTGCACGATGGTAGCTGCTTTGATCCCATTCAGGTGATTGCGCTGAATACCCTAGAAAACTATGACGAGATTATACGTCTCACAACAAGTTGCTCAGTGTCAGTCATTGGCACAGTGAAAAAGTCTGAAGGACAAGGCCAAAGCATTGAAATTGATGCCCAATCTATTGAAGTATTAGGTTGGGTAGAAAATCCAGATACCTATCCAATGGCTGCCAAGCGTCATAGCATTGAATATTTAAGAGAACATGCCCACTTGCGTCCTCGCACTAATATCATGGGTGCTGTAACGCGTGTTAGAAACTGTTTATCGCAAGCGGTACATCGCTTTTTCCATGAACAAGGTTATTTTTGGATCAGTACACCTATTATCACAGGATCAGATACTGAAGGCGCCGGTGAAATGTTCCGAGTTTCCACTCTCGATATGATGAACATTCCGCATGATGAACAAGGTAACGTTGATTATAAGGAAGACTTCTTTGGCAAAGAAACCTTTTTGACGGTATCAGGCCAATTGAACGTTGAGACGTACTGCACCGCTATGTCGAAGGTTTACACCTTTGGCCCTACTTTCCGTGCTGAGAATTCAAATACGAGTCGTCACTTAGCTGAATTTTGGATGATTGAACCTGAAGTCGCTTTTGCTGACTTAGCGACGGTTGCACAATTAGCCGAAGACCTATTAAAATATGTTTTTAAAGCAGTATTAGAAGAACGTCTAGATGATATGACTTTCTTTGCACAACGCGTAAATAAAGAAGTCATCACCCGATTAGAAAACGTTGTGAACTCTGAGTTTGTGCGCATGGACTATACCGATGCAATTGAAATTCTAAAAAACAGCGGTAAGACATTCGAATTTCCGGTTGAATGGGGTGTTGATTTGTCGTCTGAACATGAACGCTATTTAGCGGAAGAGCATGTTGGCGCGCCTATTATCATGCAGAACTATCCAAAAGATATTAAAGCATTTTACATGCGTATTAATGATGACAACAAAACCGTTGCTGCGATGGACATTTTAGCGCCTGGGATTGGTGAAATTATTGGCGGGTCGCAACGTGAAGAACGGCTTGACGTATTTGACCGTCGCTTAGAGGAAATGGGCCTAAATCAAGAAGATTATTCTTGGTATCGTGACTTACGTCGCTACGGCACCGTTCCACATGCCGGCTTTGGACTCGGTTTTGAACGTCTAGTTGCTTACGTTACTGGCATGCAAAACGTGCGCGATGTTATTCCATTTCCAAGAACCCCTGGAAATGCTCAATACTAA